>JACQRR010000074.1 GCA_016206365.1 Candidatus Roizmanbacteria bacterium
ACATCGCTAGGAAATTTTTTTACAGGGAAGCTGCAACGCCTTTAGCAGTGATTACTTTTAAACCTTCAGAAGATTATTTAAGTAAATATCCTGGTTCTTATAGATTTAGAGATAGAGAAGTGTTACTTAGAGCCGTTCATGGTAAAAAAGGACAAATGTATCCCCAAGTTTTTCTTGAATGGATTGATGAAGGTACAGATCAGACCGACCAATTTGAAGCGATAAAAATAGACTATTACACAAGAGAAGTAGCCTTGGCAGAAATAATAGTACAAGGATTAGAAAGCGCTAATTTAGGCAGAAGTTACTTCGTTGGCCCCCATTATGTTATAAGAGAATCATTTAATACGGAAGGCAAGCCTTCATATCAATTAGCACTTGATGAAGAAAATGTTGGCATTTGGTTGCAAACAAGAAAAAAAAGGATAAGATAATTTTTCTTAATAAAACTTAAAGTAAATTTCTTTCAGTTTAGATAATTTCTTAATTTCTATAGCTTCTCTAATATTCTTCATAAGGTCTGTAAAGAATTGAATATTGTGAATGGTTGAGAAATAATAGGCGCGGGGGTCTTTTAATAAAAATAAACTGCTTAGTTGTTTCATTGTTACATTGCTTTGGCAAGCTAGGCAGTTGCAATCTATTTCTATCGCTTCATTAACATTTTTCATCTTTTTCAAATTTACACGTCCGTGTTTGGTGTATAAGATTTGGTGGCGGGCTTCGCGGGTTGGAATGACGCAGTCGAAAGTATCTACGCCTCGCTCGACGCACTCAAAGATATCCCTAACCTGTCCGATGCCCAGAAGATGGCGAGGTTTTTCGTCGGGCAAGAGCGGGATTACCCATTCGAGAACTTGATGCATATCCTTTTTGTTGCGACCCAATGATCCTCCGATGCCAAAGCCGGGAACGTCTTGCTTGCCGACAAATTTAGCCGATTTCTTACGGAGATCTTCATAATGGCCGCCCTGAATTATTCCAAACAGTGCTTGTTTTCGTCTTTCGGATAAACCAGAAAGATCGGAAGAAATCGGAAGTCGGATACCGGATAGATCTGATAAATCAGATATATCAGATTTATCCGAATTATTCTGGTTTCTGATTTTTCCGACTTCTGATCTTTTCTGGTTTATCTGGCTGGTTTTTATACATCGTTTTAGCCATCGATGCGTTCTCTCCATGGCTTCTTTGGTATATTCATAACTATTTAATGGTGAAGTACATTCGTCAAAGGCAAAGATGATGTCAGCGCCGATTTGTTGTTGGAGCTGGATGGATTTTTCTGGGGTAAGCATAAGTTTTTGATCGTTGAAGGGGAATTCAACACCGTTCTCGTTGATTATTAAAGGGTTACCTTGATCGTAATGGGATCCTTCGACTCGCTTCGCTCGCTCAGGATAACCAACATTTAACTGAGGAAATATGTTGGTTATTTTTCCCACTCCATGCGCTTTCCCGAACCCCATCGAAAAGACCTGAAAGCCTCCGCTGTCTGACATGATGGGTTTGTCGAAATTGACATAATCATGTACAGAGAAACTTGACAATAGAGGATAGAGAGTAGAAGATAGATCTTGAGGATTGAGGATAGAAGATTGATTATTTTCTATCTTCGAACTTCTATCTTCATCATCTACCTTCGATCTTCCATCATCTATCGTCTGTATCACATTTTTAACCCAGAGGTGGAAGGTGTTGACGATGATTAGATTGACTGGAAGGGTTGGTAAAACTTCTTTGGTAATAGATTTAATTTCGCCTTCGGTAGCTACGAAAGCCAGATTTGGCGTAATGAGTTTGCCATGAGGTGTCGAAAATTCTCCAACCCGGGCTTTACTGGATATACTTTTTGCCAAGATTTTGAATTCGAACATAGTAGTTGTTATTATATAAAATGTGGTTACTCAAATATTTTTCTACATCTTTGCCTTTCTCTTAATCTGGATTGCAGCAGGTGTCATAGTTACTTCAGTCGATCGATTGGCTCACAAACTTAATTTGTCTTCTTTTGCGATTTCTTTTTTTCTGCTGGGAATTTTGACTTCTGTACCCGAGATTTCTGTAGGCATAAATTCTTTAATCGATAAAAAGCCGGAGATTTTTGTTGGAAATTTAATCGGCGGCGTTGTGGTTATTTTTCTTTTGGTCATCCCGCTTTTGGCGGTTTTTGGCGGCGGAGTAAGACTTACTCACCAGATGGGAAGGGATAAACTTCTGTTTGCTTTGGTTGTAATTGTTGCACCTTCTGTATTCACGCTTGACGGAAGGATAAGCTTCACAGAGGGGTTGTTTATGATTTTTCATTATGCCTTTCTGGTCTTTGTGATCGAAAAACGGAAAGGACTGCTGGAGCAAATAAAAGATAAATTTATCCAGAATAAAGACCATATAGCTAATGATTTCATTAAAATATTAGCCGGTGTGATAGTGGTTTTTGTCGCCAGCAAGTACGTGGTTGATACGACGATCTATTTCTCCAATTTTTTTCACATCTCATCCTTTCTAATCAGCCTGATCGTCGTTTCCATCGGGACTAATCTGCCGGAGCTTTCTTTAGTTGTTCGCTCACTTATGATGAGGAAAAAAGAGGTGGCGTTTGGAGATTATCTTGGCTCGGCTGCGGCAAACACGCTGATTTTTGGCGCGATGGTATTATTGAATAAAGGAGATGTGGTTGTTCCAAACAATTTTCTACAGACGTTTATTTTTATCACAGGAGGTCTCTTGCTTTTTTACATTTTTTCCCGCTCTAAAAACGATATCTCGAGAGAAGAGGGCCTTGTTTTACTTTTGGGGTATGTGATGTTTCTGATTTTTGAGGTGATTTAAAAGTATTTATTTGCTGTATTTTTTGACGAGAAGACCCCCAACTATTACTAGTATAGTTAAAGTAAGAAGATACCATGCTAAAGGTTCCATAGTTTTTTATGAACTAACAACGTAACTCATTATATAACAAAAAATTGAAAGAAGGACTCCAATTGTAAATACGTTCCAAGAAAAACCCTTTCCTGTAACAAACTGACCTATTATTAATCCTGCTGCCGTAAGATTTCCCATTTCCATTAATTTCTCCGAAAGGCGATTACGAAATGCTGGACTAAATCTTCTTTTTATCACGGTTTTAATAGTATCAGTTTTGTCAGACTCGTGCAAGGTAATGCAAATTAATCATGGTAATAGTAAATATGGAGTCTGGTGTTTAAATTGATTTTTATTAACAAAATCGATAATCTTTTTAGAATTTTTATAACCGAGTTTTTCAATGTCTACCACAGATTTCTTTTTCTCAAAATAAAGATATAGAACTTGGTCGGCTTCTTGGTAGGAAAAACCAAACTCGCCTTCGTCCGTTTGACCCGACCAGAGGCCGGCCGTTGGCTTTGCTTCTATGACTTCTTGGGGAACTTTGAGGTATTTAGCCAATTGATAGACTTGAGTCTTATAAAGATGCTGGATGGGTTCGATGTCTGAAGCGGCGTCGCCAAAGCGCGTGAAATAGCCTAAATAATGTTCAGATTTATTTTCCGTGCCGCAGACTAGAGCGCTGTGTTTTTTTGCCAGATCAAAGAGCATAATCATTCTTATCCTAGCCATGATGTTACCAAGGCGAACATTGTTAATTGTTAATTGCGCAAGCCACGTTTGACGTGGTTGATTGTTAATTGATAATAATTTTTTAAATTCATCAACTGGTTTTTTGATTGAGATAAAATATTGATTTTGAGCAGGAATTTTGAGGGCGGAGCAAATTTTTTGGATAAGGGTCGTTTTGGGTTGAAAGTAGTAAAGGTAGGCGATGAAGATGTTTTTGGACGGTAAGACTTTTCTAGCCAGGTAAAGACTTGTAGTTGAGTCGATGCCTCCCGAAAGTCCAATTATAAGTTTGTTAAAACCTGACTTCTTAAGGATGGACCGTAAAAAACTAACAATTTTTTGAGTCTCGTTTTCAGGTTTTATTTTTGTAATAAGCGAATTCATAATTTTCAGATTTCTATTATAATATATAAATTCGCATGAAGAAATACAAAGTTGGTTTTCTTATTGGTCGTTTTCAACCGTTTCACAAAGGACATCTTCATCTTATTAAAAGATCGTTTCGTTATATCGATACAATGGTAATTGGAGTAGGTAGCGTCGGGAAAGTTGATAAGGATAATTTTTTAACCTATGAACAAAGAAAAGAAATTCTTCAAAAAGTGATTGCAAAAGAACGTTGGAAAGATAAGATTGGCAAGGTTGTTCCTCTCAAAGACTTTTATAATGACAAGCTTTGGCTAAATAATAGCGTTAAGTTGGCGGGAAAGATTGATCTGGTGATAGGCAATAACGAGTGGACAAATAGGATATTTGAGGCGGCAGGATTTCCCATATTGCGTTTGGGATTTTATAAGAGATATTTGTATGAGGGAATAAAAATTAGGAAATTAATGAAGGCTCAACAGAGGTGGGAAAATAGAGTGCCCGGTTATATTATTCCATTAATACATGGTTGCATTGCTAAATTGTTAAATGGTTAACCACCCCATAAATCCCCTCCTTGAAAAGGAGGGGAAAAAGGGGAGGTAACAATGAAACAATTCAGCAATGAAACAATTCAAACATTTGGTTTTTGCCGGTACATTCGATTACCTTCATATTGGTCACAAAAGGCTTCTCGATAGAGCATTTGAATTGGCGGAAAAAGTTTCGATTGGAATAACTACGGAAAAACTCTATAAATCAAAGCCTCTGGCCAATTTAATACAGACCTGGCAGGTCCGCAGGAGGGCGGTGACAGAATATCTGCGTGAACGAAATTGGCTAAAAAGGGCAAGATTTTTTAGGCTTGATGATATTTATGGCCCAGCGATTGTAGATAGGACAATGGATTCTATATTAGTGACAAAATTAACAAAGCCGAATACGGAGTTAATAAACAAGATCAGAAAAAAGAAAGGATTACCGTTACTGAGAATTATTGTTGCTCCATTGGTACGGGGTGATGATGAAGAAATAGTTACGTCCGAGAGAATTAGAATGGGAGAGATTGACAGAGAGGGACATAATTTCCAATTTCTAATTTCTAATTTCCAAAAAAAGTCGCTTATTTTACCCAAGTATTTGAGGAAAGAGTTAAGAAAACCACTCGGAATTTTAATCAAATCCCAAATTCCAATTACCAATAACCAATCAAATCCCAAATCCCAATTACCAAATAATAAAACATTAATAGCAACGTCGAAAAAAACACTCCATTTTATTAATAGATTAATGCCTACGATGGTAATTACGGTTGGGGATATTATAACCGAGTCTCTCTTAAGGATTAATATTGAACCTGAAGTTAAGTTAATTGAT
>JACQRR010000069.1 GCA_016206365.1 Candidatus Roizmanbacteria bacterium
ACAATCTAAAGTTAAATTAGTTGCGTAACTACTGTTAAATGGGATAAAATACAAAAAGGAAATTAGTTCTGGTCAAAATAATTCGTATAATTTATTTTAGTTAATTTATTTGATCGTTAATAAATTATGATCAATAAGCGCGTTTATTCCAGAAAGTGGCTCTAAAAAACGAATAACAGGTTAAAAAGGTTGATTTAAGAACAATGAGTTTCTCAATTTTAACATCTCACATCTGTTATGTTATACTTTAGTTCATGAAACTTTATAACACTTTAACCAGAAAAATTGAAGAATTTAAACCTTTAAGTCCACCCTTAGTGACTCTTTATACATGTGGTCCTACTGTTTATGACTATACCCACATTGGCCACGCTCGAAAATACACAGACGACGACATTCTTAAACGAAGCCTTGCCTATCTTGGCTTCAAAGTAAAACATGTCATGAACATTACCGACGTTGGCCATCTGACAAGTGATGCCGATGCGGGTGAAGATAAGCTGGAAAAAGGCGCAAAAAAAGCTGGCAAATCCGTCTGGGAAGTAGCTAACTTCTTTACCGAATTTTTCCTAAAGATGATCAATTGTTTTAACATCATAATGCCAGACTATCTGGTCAAAGCAACCGACCATATCCCAGATATGCTTCAATTAATTATTAAATTAGAACAAAGTGGGTACACTTACGAAACTGACGAAGCCGTATATTTTGATACAAGTAAATTTTCAAATTATGGCAGACTTTCTGGCCAAAAATTGGAAGAAAAACTCAAAGGCGCAAGAAAAGAAGTGTACATAGATCCAAAAAAGAAAAATACAACAGATTTTGCCCTCTGGTTCAAGCGTGTCGGAAGATTCAAAAACCACAGCATGCACTGGAATTCTCCCTGGGGCGATGGTTTTCCCGGCTGGCATATCGAGTGTTCGGCTATGAGTATCAAATATCTTGGCCAAACCATAGACATTCACACAGGAGGAACCGACCATATCCCAATCCATCATGAAAATGAAATAGCCCAATCGGAAGCTGCAACCGGCAAAATATTTGTCCGTTTTTGGGTGCATCACGAATTCCTTACCGTCGAAGGCCAAAAAATGAGCAAATCTCTAGATAATTTTTATACTTTGGATGATCTACAAAAAAAGGGCATCGAGTCTTTAGCTCTGCGCTATCTTTTTCTTCAAACCCATTACCGAAAGCTGCTTAATTTCACCTGGAAATCTGCTCAAGCAGCTCAAGATGCTTATAATAAATTAAAAGAATACGTTCTATCTCTTCGATCACAGGGCCAAAGAACATTTCTCTCATCCGACAAATTAGCTCAATTAGACAAATTCAGAGATCGTTTTAGACAAGCTGTCTCAAACGACCTTCAGATTCCCCAAGCCGTAGCTATCATGTGGGAAATGCTAAAATCTAATATTCCATCCCAAGACAAATTGGACTTATTATATGAATTCGACCAAGTATTTGGTTTAAAACTTAATGAAGTCCAGGAAGAAAAGATACCTGAGGAAATCCTCGACCTTGCCCAAAAAAGAGAAGAGGCTCGCAAAAGAGGTGATTTTAGCACCTCGGACAAACTCCGGTCGCAAATTGCTGAAAAAGGTTACATCGTTGAAGATCTAGAAAAAGGATTTAAAATCAAACCGTCCCCCGCGTCACTCCGATAATACACGCCCCCTCGTCATTCCGAGGAGCGTAGCGACGAGGAATCTAGCGAAGGGACGTCCGACGTCCCGAAGCGTATTTGCGCTTGCAAAAATAAAAATCTTTGCTATACTAATTGTCATCCTGAACTAGTTTCAGGATCTGAATTGTCATTCTAGCTTGTCTGGAATTGTTGTTTTGTCATTCCTGCGAAAAGCAGGAATCTAAAAATCTATGCAATCTAAGGTTTATTCAAACATTTTCGTCCTCCTCTTTATTGCTCGCTAAGCAGGCGGGAGGATTAATTGAATAAAGCCTTATTTTATTATCCCGCCTACCAGGCGGGTTTTTTTTATAAAAGAAATATGACAAATCCTTTAGCAGAGACTTTAAGACCAGGACACGGACACAAAGAAATGAGTCATGTTGAATTTCCTTTGACCGCTTTTTTAGGAGATAATGGGCTGGCAATTAATTTCGATCCGAAGGTGGCTGGAGGTTTAATTCATCAAGGAGAAACACCAGTTGGCTATGTAAAAAGTCCTTTTTGGAGAACTAAAAAAAATGATCCAACAGTCCATTCCTCCGATTTAAAACCACTTTTCATTCAGCCAAAAAATGAAATCACACTCCTAGCTACTGAAACCGGCGGGGAATTAGAGATGTTTGCTTGGGATCCACTTAAAGGTGATTTAGCTCCAATATTAGGCCCTAGCAGTAGAATAACTAGTAAATTAACTGCATTAAATGGAAACGGCTTTCAAGAGGAAGAAGTTCTATTTGAGTCTCTTGATGGTGATGCAAAAAAAATAGGATATTCTGCTGAATTAGCTGGCGGGTGTATAGAAAATAATTTTCATCATTCCGGTGATCCGATAAAAAACACATTAGCAATGACCAGGGCTTTAAAGTATTTGATGCAGTTCACAGAAAGTGAAGGATGGTATTTGACTCCAATAGCTGCAATCCCTCATAGACCTATTGAGCCTGGCGATACAAATCAAGATCCCTATGTCCAACGAATAGCGATGGAATATATGGGATGGCAAAATGTTAGACATTATTTGGGATCTTCTTGGCAAGTACACGTTGAGATGATGGATCTTGAATCTGCCTTGAAAGCTGTTAATTTATATCAATATGTATCACCATTACTGTATGGTCTATCTTCAGCTAGTCCCTTTGTTCATGGATACACTAATCCGAATTTAGCTAGTATTTACAGAGACGATGATGCTTCAGAGGCGAGAATAAATGATCATGAAACTTACGAAGCTCTCGATGGAAATGATTGGTTATCTATACGCTATGCTTGTAGATGGCGCGGTTCACCATCCGGAGGGCTATTTGTTGAGCCTCTTCCCGAGATATCCGAGGATTTATTTAGGCTTGCTGAACAAGGTTTAAACGATAATGACCACCGCTCGATTTATAATATTCCCTCTCCGGCCAGGGTTGCTGGCCATCATAGGGATAGAGTAAGAACTGATATTGGACCGAACGGAACTCTAGAAATTTCAAATATGGATACATTTGGAGGCAATGTTCAAAAACTTGCCGCTGTTCAGGAATTTACTCGAGCTCTTATGTGGAAATTGCAATATTTTGCTAAAGCTGATAGATTACAGGAATTAACAGATAACTATCCAGACCTTTTTAAGTATCCAGTCACCCCAGAGGTTTTAAGAAAAGCTCATTTATTTAGTTTAGACGTAGCAAAGCATGGAATGGAAGCTAAAATAGATGCCGGTGGCAATAGGGAATCAACTGCAAGAAACTTATTTATGCAGTTACTACAATTTGTGAATGAACCACTGACTAATGAATTACACTCGATAGCATATACAGGTCTTCCAAAAGGTATAACTGAAGAACTCTTAAAAAGCGCTATTACACCAACAGAAACCGATTATTCTGCATATGAAGATAATGATGGAATAACTTCTCTAGCTGGTTTTTATAAATCTGGCAAAGGAACTTTAGCGTATTGGTTAAAAAGGAGAGCGGCTGAACTAATGCAAATAAGAGGATTGCATGAACAGGAAGCAATAAAAGATTGCATGAATAATTTAGGAGTTAGCTATCATGATTATTTGAGGAACTTGAATGGACAAGATGTTGTAAATTTATTTCAGTCATGATATAATTCTTAGAAATGACTAATCTATCTTTATCATTTGGCTTTTTCTTTTTTAACCTCGTTAGGCGGGGAGATTAAATTGTAGTAATAATTTAATATACCCCGCGCCAGCGGGGTTTTTTAATTTATGACAGAAGGACGAATACTTGAGATTAAAGGAATTCCTGATCTGGATTCAAGTCAAATTGTAGGCCAACATCCAACAGGTGGAATCATAAATCTCGATGGTAGATTATTTTGGTTACGTCATCCATCTCATAGGTATAATGGAGGAAGTTGGGGATGGGAAAATGATGGCTTTACCAATAACGATACAACCGAAGTTGGTTATCATTTAATTCCGTTAGCTACTGAACAAACTCATTTAGCAGTAAGTCAAAGACTTGACGAATTAAAAATGGGCATTTTGCCGAAAGATTTCACCACTGGTGTAGAAATAGAGGGTGATCTTTATGATACTGATGGACAGTTAATTCCAAAGCACGATGGTTTTGATATAAAGATTGAAGAAGACCAGCATCCTGAATTAGTCAATTTTACCGTCGAAACAGCTACTGTTCAAAGAAACGGTTCACATCTCAAGACTCCAACTGATATTGCTCACGGTCTAGCTGAAGCAGTTGGAGCGGCATCTGAGATTGCTCAATTACGCAATGGCATGGTTGTACACGCTTCTGTTCCTGAAGGTGGACGCTTTGAAGATGGAACAGTTACCCAACATCCCTATTTAATATCATTTTCCCCAAAAGTGCTTCGTCATACGCTTGATTATTGGAATGAAATTCCACAGGTCACTAAAGATCTATATCGCTTATTTGGAATTGATCCTCAAATTTACTTAGCCGCATCAGGAAATTTAAATTGGCCGGTCAATGCCTTGCATGTTCATTCGGGTGTGCCTCAAATTGAAAATTTAGGCGACCCAAGAGCCGCTTATGCATATGGGGTTTTAAGACTAACAGAATTTGCAAAAATAGCTTCTTTTATGTTGTTTAACACCAGACACATTTACGGAATAGATACAGGTTTAGCCGACGTTCGATCTGTTATGAGGCGGCTTTTAGCAACAACAGTTGATTCTACGCTCCCTGCGTCTGCTCATGATTTAATACAAGAGACTATTAATGCAATAGAAAGCGGCGCCATACACTCACCATCGCGTTATCCTGCTTCTGGGCAACACGATAGAATCAGATTTAGATCAGAAGGCCAATATAAAACAGTCGAATCAATCGACGCCAATATGAATCCCGATCTTCGCTTAGTTTTAACCTGGGCTTATTTTAATCAGGTAATGAATGTCATCGCCCTCGATGCCATTGCACATACAAAAGGAGATGAATCTCAGGTTATCGCTTACCTTCAAACTAGAATTGGAAATTTATTAAGTTTAATTCCTGCAGTTGGAAAAAGATCTAGCTATGAACAAGATCTCCTTTTCAATAAAGAAGGTTATACTGGAAGAGTGTCATGGATCGGAAACAAAAAATTTAAAGAATTATTGGAAATGGTTAAAATGATAACCCAATCATATGGTGAAAAATATCCTGCAGTCAGGACGCAATCTAAAATAGTAAGTCATTTGATTGGTCAACAATTATTACCTCAAATTGAAGGAATTACACTTTCGCAATATTTTGGAATTGAGAGTGGAAAATATTCGCCTAATGGATTAAATAGAGGAATAATCACAGGATATAAACAAGGTGTCGAACTCAAAGATTTATTAAATATTCAAGCTTTGGGAACTCGATTACAAGCAGAGGCCTTAACAGGTATTAGAGACGAAAATGATCTGTTAGCTTTTTTTGGGATTAACTGAAAACAAGTAAATGTTTTATACTTTTAATCTAATTAATTCAGTTTGATGTAATAAATAAATGTTAACAAAGGTTGTCACACTAGCAAAAAAACTTATCTCAATTGATTCAACAAAAGAAATCCCTCAGAATTTAATTGAAGTTTTAAAGATTTCTAAGAAAGAATTAAAGATATTAATGCAAAATAAATAGGATTGTTATAAGCCACCTTCAAATACTGGGCGTCTGATTCTTTTACCTGCGAAATCAAAACAATATTTACTACTATCTGGCAAATAATTTCCGCCCTCGCCAACTTTAGGAACGCCTACCTCAATCCAGCCTTCGCCGGGATGCACGTCAACGCTGTATTGATATTGATGCTGGTTACCTTTCCCGCTAACATATCCTGTGAATGAGGAATAGATAATCCCACCATCAATTCTAACCGGATTCATCCACCAAGCATGGATTGTCAAAGTAGCATTATGTTTATTTATCTCTTCACCCATTAAATTATAGTGGTCTGGATCGGCGTTTGATATAAAATAAGTTGTGGCTCTAACAGCTCTTGGATACCCATTTAGCCAAAAACGACTTTCATGTAGATCATTTACCTTGACTCTTCTGGTCATGAAACCATACGATCCTCCAATCTCTGCCTGTGTTAAATCCGATAGATAAATTGATTGTGTAATTGGTAAACGTAATTTTCTTGCTTTAGTCGGAGAAGCCAAGTGAAATAAACGCAAAGCTGTATTTATATCCATGGATGATCCGTCACCTAGAGTGTCTCCTATATGTAATGGAAGAAGATAATAAGGAACAGATTTATATAAATAAAGCTCTAACGCCCCTCCAGTTACAGTTAAATTTAAAAACGGATCAACTCCAACTTTTGGAATATGTATTCGCGGTATTGTTGGATTAAACCAACCTCTCAACCTTTCAGGTACATTCTGCAACCAATCAGGTCTTGCCATATTAGAAATGCATTTTACTATGAGTTACTATAACTGTCAATACAAACCGCGTGAAGATAATGCTAGTGTTATAATATTCAAATGTTAGACAAAATAATTTCTGTTGCCAAGAAATTCATTACAATCTCATCAATCAAGGAAAATCCTAGGAAATCGCCTGATGTTCTTATAATTGCCAAAAAGGAACTCAGTGGCTTTACCATTGAGGATTTCGAAAAAGAAGGTGTACCGAGTCTTCTGATTTATAAAGGAAAAGCAAGGCCGAAGAGATTCAAATTTATTTTAAATGCCCATCTCGATGTGGTACCTGGTAAAAAAGAACAATTCAAGCCGGTAGTAAAAGATGGGAAACTTTATGGCAGGGGAGCGTATGATATGAAAGCGGCTGCGGCTGTTGAAATATTGGTTTTTAAAGAACTGGCAAAAAAGCTAAATTATCCTATTGCTCTTCAACTGGTGACCGACGAAGAAATTGGCGGATTTAATGGAACAAAATACCAGTTAGATAAGGGAGTAAGGTCTGAATTTGCCATCGCAGGGGAATCAACTGATTTAGGAATAAAAAACCAAGCCAAAGGCGTAGTTTGGGCGAAAATAAAGACAAAGGGTAAAACTGCCCATGGCGCCTATCCTTGGATGGGAAAAAATGCCATTTGGAAAATGATTAACGCCCTAAATCATTTACATAAATCCTTTCCCGAAGCCAAAAAAGAAATTTGGAAAACTACTCTCAACCTATCTAAGATAGAGACATCAAACTCTACCTTTAACAAAGTCCCAGACGACTGTACAGTTGGGATCGATGTCCGATATATTCCTGATGATGCTAAAACCATTGTTAGTAAAATCAAAAAAGCCTTACCAAAAGAAGCCGAAGTAGAATTACTACTGAAAGAACCGGCCCAGTTTACCGACAAAAACAATATTTATATAAAATTGTTACAAAAAGCGACAAAAAAGGTAACCAATAAATTGGCCCCAATTATTGTCAAGCATGGCGCTTCTGATATCCGGCACTTTAATCGAGTCGGGTGTGATGGGATTGAGTTTGGCCCAATCGGTTTTGGCCTCCATACCGATAACGAATGGGTAGACATCAAAAGCCTCGAACAGTATTACCTAATTTTAAAATCTTTTTTAAGCACGATTTAATCTATTCAAAACTCGATTAATCGATCTATCGATAAATCATATTTTTCTCCTTTTAGCTTCATTTCTCGAATGTTCCGATTGATCGATTAATTGAAGCATTCATGCTAGAATATTTTTGATGCTCAAAAATATTCTTATTTCATATTCCTAATCCAAGACCTTTTAACGCATTTTCTACTTCTAATAACATATGAATTTTTGTATCGTACAAAATCTATCCGTATTTGTAAAGTCACATCAAGTTTTTTTGTAGATTCTTATCACCGGGTGATCGAAAACTGTCCATGTCTCTTCGGCCGCTTCATCAGGAAACTCAAGCAATGTTTTTCCAAATAGCTGAATTTTCGGATAAGATGTAAATTCTGCGACTTTGTAAAATCCAAGTCTTCCGGAAAAAAGATCTTCATAATACTTATGTAATAGTGGATATTTTTGTTTTAACATCTCGCATTTAGAGTCAACGAAAATCTTTAACAATTGGTCATACTGCTTTGCTTCTACTGGAAAAAAATATTTAATATAACTTTTGACTTTTGACATTTGACTTTTGACTTCTCTTATACATGTCTGATTCATAAAAATTCTCCTTGATGGAATAAATATATAACCGGCTTTTGAAAGATGTTCATGAAGCTCTGATTGCAGCGCTGAATTCTCATCCAAATCATAAAAATTGAAGGAAACCATGTTGTAGTTTTGACTTTTGACTTTTGACTTTTGACTTTGCATTGGTATATCAACCACATTAGCTGTCTCAAACAGGAGATAACTATTTTCAGGAATATTTTTGTAGATCCAGTCCGATGCGGTAAAGCGAACATCTGGACTTTGATAGATTGATAAGTAGGCGATACCTGGAATAATCATAAGTAATGTCATTACCGCGAAAGCGGGAATCCAGATAGATTGTTTTATTTTATGGATTCCCATTTTCATGGGAATGACTCTAAATACAAATAACACGGCCATAATTAGCATCAATGGTAAAATCGGTGTCATAAACCTAGTCCATTTTGCATACAAAAAGGCATTCGGGATAAATACCGAAATAAAAGCTAACCGGAGTAGATTAAATTCTTTTTTCTGGGGAAGAAATATGAGTCCGAGAAGAAATAAAATAAAAGCTGGCCAACCTAATATGTAGGAAAAAATTTTCTCGATTTGAAAAAAAACAGGAATAGTTTCTTCAAATTGTCTGGTGTAAAAAGCTCTATAGCTCCCCATTGCAACATCAGATTCATACTTCATTGAACCCAAAAATTCTGGAAAGGAGATAAAATTATGTGGAGAAAATAGGATGCTAAAAACAAGGGACAAAGTTAACAAATACCATACTGATGCCGACCGAGCAAAAAAGGTATTTTTATTCCGGTAAATAAGTAACAATATAGGCAAAATTAAAAAAAGTACCGAGGAAATCTTTATAGATATAGCTAGCCCGGCGAAAAAAGAAATTAGAAGATAGAAGCTTGAGGCTAGAAGCTTATTTTGAGAATATTTGAGCGAGAGATAAACGATTACACTGTATAAAAGCATTAACATAGATTCTGTCGTCCCAAAATGTGAAAATTGGATGAAAAAGGGGGAAAATGTAAAAACAAGAAAAGCAACTGTCAATTGATAATTGTTAATTGACGTTTTTTTGGAAATTGGAAATTGGAAATTGGAGCTTAGAAGATTAACAAGCTTCATTAGAACGAATACGTTTAGAATAGATGAAACTGCTGATATTAACCTCAGCGATAATGCTGCTTCTTCAAAACTTATCGGTTTTCCCACATCACCATCAAAAAACTTCATTAATATCACTAGGAAATATCCAAGATATAAGGGAAACTGTCCATAAGCAAAAAAATGGGGATTAAAACATTCCTTCAGATTTGAGCTTTGAGCTTTGAGTTTTGAGATTGAGCAGTTCAAGTTTTGAACTGCGTTCGCCATATTCCGCTCATCGGGATGCATAGAGTAGGGAAGTCCCCAATCCAAACCTACAAATCTTGTATAAATCAGCAACCCAATAATTAACAACCAACCGCCAATCAGAAAAATTCTCTTGATTTTAGACATGTTAGGTATTATTATATATAACAATCTCAAATTGATTTGTCACTTTGCTATTTGATTTTTGAATTTTGAATTCTATGACTAAGTACGAACTGACTTTACTTCTTCCTGAAGAATCAGAGGTAAAAAATATTAAAGAACTTGTCATCTCTCTTAAGGCCATAATAGAAAAAGAAGAAAGTTGGGGTAAAAAGTCTTTAGCATATCCAATAAAAAAAAACCTGGCCGCCTATTATTTTAATTGGTTTCTTAATATCGACCAAAAAATTATAAGTGATCTAAAAAAGAAACTTAATTTTAACGAAAAACTTATAAGATACTTGTTACTTAAACAAGAAAAATAATATAATTAGATGGCGTTATATATTAAAAATTTATTTTTAATGATATGGCTAGTAGATCTCTGAATCGTGTAATTTTAATAGGAAATTTGACTCGTGATCCAGAATTAAAATATACTCCTACCGGTACAGCTGTCTGTAGCTTCGGTGTAGCCACAAACAGATCCTGGAAAACTGCTGATGGGGAAACAAAAGAAGAAACTCAATATCACAGGATCGTTGCTTGGCAAAAATTGGCAGAGCTCTGTGGAAAACTACTGACTAAGGGAAGAAAAATATATCTTGAAGGAAGGATCGTTTATCGTACATTTACTGGGCGCGACGGCCAGCAACGCACTATCTCTGAGATCGTTCTTGATGACTTTATCGTCTTTGGCGACGGCAGAAAAGCAGCGTTTGAGGAAGAAGTTTCGGTTGAAGAAACTAAACCCCCAGTTGAAGAACCAGCTGGACAACCCATACCTAGCGAGAAAACACAAGCAGGTAAGCCAGCAAAAGACGAACCAAAAGAAAAAAAACAAGATAAAAACGAAGATGTAAATCCGGATGATATACCATTTTAAAA
>JACQRR010000070.1 GCA_016206365.1 Candidatus Roizmanbacteria bacterium
CAAGCCGTATAAAATTTGGGGGATATTTTTATTATGCATCCCTACATCTGTGATATAAAAAACATCCACTTTTGACAATAGATCTTTTTCTTCTTTTACATATTTCTCAAAATTTTCACTCCCCACCTCTTCTTCACCCTCTAAAATGAACACAATATTGTTGGCCAACTTTTTCACTTCAATTAAATGTTTAATCGAAGTAAGATTCTGGATAATGTGGCCTTTATTATCGGCGACGCCTCGGCCATAAATTTTTCCGTCTCTAACGGTTAATTTAAAAGGTGAAGACTTCCACTCTTGAACTGGATCCTCGGGCTGAACATCATAGTGACCATATATCCCAATGGTTGGTTGACCATCTTGATACGGTCGTTTCAAGATGGTAGATTTTAAAGAAGCAATTATGAGAGGTGGCGCTTGATCTTTTTTGATCAACTTAATATCAAAACCAATTTGTTTTAAATGTTTTGTCAAAAACTCAACTGCCTTTAAAATTTCACCCCTGCGTGTTGAATCTGCAGAAACAGACTGTATGTAGATGAAATCGCTAAGTAAGGAGATTGCGTTTTGATCTTTCATATGATTTATTCATTCCTACCAAATATCCACTTTATGGCATTCACTATATGACTCAAAAACCGGTTAAACCAATTTTTTTCTTTCTCTTTTTCTTTTTCACTCATATATAATATTTAAATTACTCAACTTTTTCATAAAAATTAACTGTTGCTTTCCCCCAAGTCATAGGATACTCACCACTTTTAATCAGCCGGAACAGTGGCGACTGGAAATTCTTTGTCACTAGAAGAACCTTCGTGCCTTTTTTGAGCGTTGCACATTTGCGTTCTAAAGCAACCATAAGTTCATCATAAAAACAAGTAGCATGGGTAAAAACTACGTCTGCATCGGAGAAATCATACTCAAGAAAGTCAGCATTGACAAACTCAATAGTTTGTTTTTGTTTTTCCACGGGAAGAATTGGTCGAACCTCTGGGTCAAATCTCCCAAGAATATTAATAGATACCTGATATAATTCTTTAATTATTTCGATCCCAACCAATTTTGGAAACTTTCCCAAAAGCGCAGCGAGCATCACCGCCTTTCCAGTCCCAGATCCCAGATCATAAAAAATACCTCCAGGCTTTGCCTTAGCATCGCTAAGAACCTTTTTAAATCCGTCAGGAGTCACTTCACCGTAGGTATGAGCCTTACTAGCATAGGGAAGATTTTTTCTGGCTTTGGAGGAGATGTTATATCCATCTACTCCCGAGTACAAACTCTCAAAAATCGCCTTTGCGACATTGAAGTCCATAAAATCTATTGTAACACATTTGCTGCTATAATCAGTTTATGCAGGTGGTCCCAACTACTTTAGAAAAAACAGTTGACAGCCTATTTGTCCAGATTTACAACCTATTGCCTTATTTCAAAATATTTCAGATCGATATCTCTGACGGATTATACACTCCTAATAAAACTGTTCAAATCGAAGAAATCATGAGTTACAAAACTCAAAGCATAAATCAAGTAACATTTGATTTCCATTTAATGGTAAAAGACTATGAAACGGAGATTCAAAAGTTAAAAATTTTAAAAGGGCAGGTAAATATAGATAATATCTTTATACATTACTCATTATTTCCCGACTATGAATCGTTGTCAGAAAAATATCCTGAATTTAGATTTGGTTTAGTTATAAATGTACAAGATTCAGTGGAGTTATTCGCAAAACGATATCCGAACACCAGTCTTCCACTCATTCAGCTTATGACCATCGATTTAGGCTATCAAAGCTTACCATTTAAGCCTGAAATGCTGCAAAAAATTGAACAGCTGAAAAATCTAGGTTATAGGTCAAAAATCTTTATCGATGGGGGCATTAATGATAAAACATTACCCTTTATTCTTTCTCAAGAGTATAAACCTGACGTACTCGTCATTGGGAGTTTCTTAATACGGGCAGAGAATTTAAAACAAAGAGTAGATTACCTTAAGGAAAAAGTAAAATAAAAGATTTTGGCTCTTTTAACAGTGTCCAAATATCTTCTAGGTCTAATTTTCCATCAGGATTGAAATCAAAGGGTAACATCCTCTCAAATTTTAGCTTATTTACTCCTTTATTAAAGGTGATAAATCCTTGTCGAGGTAAATAATATTGCTTAAGAACAACTATCCGATATTTTCTCCCCAAAACCAGATTCTTTACTTCATCAACTTTGCCTTGACCGCCTTTGACTATCAATCCTTTTTTCTTGAAAACTATTTCTTCATTTTCATTAAATATTTGTATTTCAAAATTATCCCCATTACTTCGTAATTTGGGCAAAAGATTTACTCTAAAATTAAGACTCGGTAGAGGAACAGTCTCATACTGCCAAACTATGTTGTCTAATATTGGTTGACCATTTTTCTCAAGAACAATTTGAACTTTACGTTTTCCCAATATACCATTTGTTTTTAGATAGAAGTCAACCTCTGTTTCTCCAAAGGGTTTTACTCCCTTTAAGTCTGAAAAAAAATATTCGAATGATTTATCCTGATCATTTACCCTGAGCCGTGCTTGCTCTAGTTCAGGGCTGACTACTGATAACTGATAACCGTATTCTTTATCCCATACTCCTTGGCCAAGATTTTTTAGCTTAACAGTAAAATGAAAACTCGAGTGCGCCACTAATTCTTTGGGTGGGTCAAAATTTATCTCTCCTTTCTCAAGTTGGATTGGATCTCCTTTTATTTTAGAAAGCGATTGGACGGTGTAAAATTGCGGATAAAATTCATTATTCTGATATTTTTTCCATGAGAAATTTAAGAAGGGTGCTCCCTGATAGTCTAAGACAAAAGGTGTAACTGCTACTACTTTCTCGTCTGGCAACCATACCTTTGTAAAAGCCAATTTAAAGTATTCTGATATTGTTTGTTCATTACCTCGTTTCCAACCAGTTTCTGTTATAAAAACTGGTAAATCTTTGGCGCCTAACTGTTTTAGAAGACTTAACTCCCAATCGTAAGTTCTAATCGAGCCGCGCCCGATGTCATGAGGAGAACCTGAAAAGCCAGGATTAGGATAAGAATGAGAAGCTAGACCAGAAAACAAATTGTTAAATTGTTCAATTGCTATGTTGCTAAAAAATTGATCGACAAAGGCTGCTTCGTCTTGATAATAAGGTAAGGAATTCGGCGCTGACGCGTCGAAACCTGCCAGCATAACAAAAAAATCCTGGCTCTTTTCTCTCAACTTTTTTGCAAAAGTTATGGCTACTTCGGCATAGTTATTTGCGTCTACCTCTCCTCCCCATTCAGCGCCGTGATTGGGCTCGTTAAAAAGAATCACATAGCGATCTTTGACAACCCAATGTAAGGAATCAAGAAAATTCACCCAGCTCTCTGCATCTTCTTTGTTAGGTCTTCGCCACTTATCTGCTTGAGGAACTGTTGCCAAGCGAATGATAGGAATCAAGTGAAATTCTCTCACCTTATCAAAAATCTCCTGCCATTTGTTTTTGTCTCGGTCATTTTCCTGCAAAACCAAAATGACATAACCCCAATCGCCACCGTTGGAGTTCACAAGCTCCTTGGACTTTTGCAGGTCTTCTAGATGAGGTTGGGCTAAATGAATACCGTATTTATTATTTGCTTGGTTTTTATCGAAAGCATAGATTGTATTTAAAAATAAAGCGTAAATAACAAAAAAAATACTTATCGTCATTCCGCACCTGATGCGGAATCTAC
>JACQRR010000072.1 GCA_016206365.1 Candidatus Roizmanbacteria bacterium
AGTCAGGTTTATGTTTTATATTCTTTAAGCAATGAGGAATTGGAAAAAATATTTCAAAGAGCTTCTAAACTCTACCCAAAGCACAAATGGGATTCCACTTCAATTAAACATTTAATTAAAGCGGCCAACGGAGACGCTCGAACTCTCATCAATGCTGTGGAATTAGCCGCCTCAATTAATAAAAACATAACTTTAAAAGTAGCCGAAGAAGCAATCCAAAGAAAAGCCATTTTTTATGACAAAAAAGGCGACTGGCATTATGATACGATTTCTGCCTTCATCAAAAGCATGCGGGGGAGCGATCCGGATGCAACGCTCCATTATCTTGCAAGGATGATAAAGGCCGGTGAAGATCCCATTTTTATAGCCAGACGAATGGTTATCTTTGCCTCCGAAGATGTTGGCAATGCCCAGCCAACTGCTCTGGTTTTAGCAACATCGTGTATGCAGGCTGTCCACATGATCGGAATGCCTGAAGCATCTTTAATTCTAGCTCAAACCGCAACCTATCTTGCTACAGCTAAAAAATCTATTACCTCAACTGAAGGCATCTCAAAAGCCATTCAGGATATCGACGAGGAAAATCTCGACCCAATTCCCCTTCATCTGCGAAATCCCGCCAACAAAGTCATGAAGTCGTTCGGCTACGGCAAAGGCCACACTCGTTACCCTTGGCTCGTTGAGAAACAAACTGGGACGAAAATTCAACAAGAATATCTGCCGAAAAATTTAACAGGAAAAAAATACTATATCCCCGACTGGAAATAAGCCTAAAATTTGACAGCAAGAAAAATCCTGTTATAATAAAAACAATGAAATCACTTACCAACCGAACCAATTGGTATCATTATCACGGCCTTCCTGGGGAGGTTGGTATTTTTGTTGACCTAATTATGAGATAAAAAGACAATTTAGATTTATTAATACTAACCTCCCGCAAGGGAGGTTTTTTTATGGTTTAAAAATTGACTAAAAAATATGACAGAAAAACAAGTGCAATCATCAGAATCACAAGTAAATGAGAAACAACAACGACAGCTATTTGCAGATACTGTTATAGCTTTATCTCAACAGATAGGTCAGATTGCATTAGATAACAACCCTGGAACATTTCCAGTTATCACTAATTCTCTTCTGAAAAGCGTTCCTGTACTGGACTTTGTCACCGACGGTGACTTGGCTTTAGTTCCAAGATTGAAAAGGAAAGAAAATGCCGGATTAGAATTACAAGCTAGTGAACTTAACGGGTCTAAAGTTTCTACAAGAATCGACATTCTTCCTGTAGGACAAGTTCAATCAGGTCAAGCGAAATTAGATGAATTGATAGATATTGCCCTAGCAATTTCATTTCCTTGTGCTCAAAGGTTAAAACCGTACTTGCGAATTACATTGCCAGATACAAGACAAGGTTTAACGGTCTTAAAAGAAATCTCAGCAAAAGTCAGAGAACAAATTCCAGCAAAAAAAAATAGTGAAAAACTGGCAGAAAATTTTATCTTATTAGAGCAAGAGTTAAGGCTATTAGAGGATGAATTAATCAGCAAGTTTTTGGAAGATCCGCAAACTGTTGCTGGACTATTAGATTTAGCAAGATCTGAAGCTCAAGTGCAGCTTTTCGAGGCAAGCCGTAGACGTGACGCAGACCAAATAGACGGATTAAAAAATGAAACTATCCAAAGAAAAATGGCCAAGCTTAAAGAAACAAAGGTCACTGAAGTTATCGAAGGAGAAGAAAGAGAATTTTCAGAGTTAGATAGCGAATTGTACAGAATTATTGAAGAAAGTGGACTTGCAGATAGACTACCCGACGCCAGAGAACAATTAAGACAAAATATCGAACAAAGAAAAGCCGAAGTTATAGATGCAATTGTAAAAAGAAGGGCCATCAGAAAAATAGCTGGACTTATGTTGTCAGATCATGAGTTACGAGGAATGGCGACAAAAATTAGTGGCTTAACTGAAGAGGAAATTCTTGCATTGAAAGACGATGAGGGTGTAAAAGTAAGGTTACGAATAGCGAGTCAACTCATTGATACTTCGAGCCGAAAATTGATGAGACTTGGATTTACTACTTTTCCAAATTTTAAAAAAATATTTGAAGAAGAAAGACAAAAATTAACCCAAGCATTAGAATCAGGCGACCCATTCCTTTTTATGGCTCAATTAAGCGTAGGAGAATTTGAATTAATTAGAACGAGAATTCCTAATTTTTTCCGAAGAAGAATGAGCGCAGAAAATAAAGCTCTTTTTGCTCTAGCCAAGGAAGAATTGCAAAAAAAATTAGGGGCTGGGATCACAGACGAGGAAATTTTAGAACTATTTGCCGAAAAACTTTTTCGTTCCATTTTACGAGAATTTAGTCAAGAAGCTGTAGATCGAGCAATTCAATCATTGGGTTTAGATTTTCGACGTTTAATTAATGATCCATATTCATTATTTGATGTTGCTGACGAAATTTTAGAATCAGTTGGAGAAAACAAAAAAAGCACTCCAGCAGAGATTGTTAGGGCTGACTTTGAGGATTTAGAAGCAAAGGCTAAAGAATATGATTTTGCTATACCCTCTATAACTTCAGGCAAATGTCAACTTGTTTCAGCAGAAAGTTTATTACGATTTGGCACCGCCCTTTCACCATTACAAAGACTCGAAGATTTGGAAGAAGCCATCAAGTCATCAGAGTTCGCTCCCTTTTTTGCCGATTCTACTTTTAGACTATATCCTCCTGAAAGAAAATTGGAAATGATTTTTTCCATTGTTGGTAGAGGCGCAGGTAGTAAACTAGCAGGTTCTCCCCTATTTGTATTAAGAGATGATGTAGAAGGTTTGGAAACAACTATAGGTGCCTCAAAGGGTGAAGATATCTCTACGCAGGAAAGATATGGCGAAAGAGTTTTTAAAAATTCTGTTCGTATATCCCCTTTAATGGGAGTAATCGGCAGACCGTTTAGTGCAAATTTACCTAAAGCAACCCGAGTCATTGCCGAAGCTATTGATACTGTATCAGCAAATCTTGAAGAAACATTAATTGCAACAGGTAGAAAACGTATAGCAGTAGAGGAAGCAACAGATTTTATTAAAGATAATTTACCGAGTTTAATGAGGCCTAAAGCTGTAAGCAACCCAGGAAGGGAAGTATTACAGATGGATTTTTTCTTGCTTTACCCGCCTGATGTAAGACGAAGAATGATCGAGACATTTATCGAAACGGGTAGTCTGGAAGGAATGAGAGATGAACTAAGTGAACTCACAAGGGAAGGAATTATGAGAGCTTCAGTATTTGATATTTCTGGAGGAGCTGGAGGAGTAGGCATGACTGAATTTTTAGCAAGAAGATTTTTAGGCAAACCTTCAGGCCACATGGACTCATATTTAGATGCGGTATTAGGCGCAGCAGAAGCAAGATTAGGAAAACCGCCAAGAAGAGCAGTGATTGCGCCTCGATCAGCTGACTTAACACTTATGAATTTTGAGTATCTTCCGGCAGAACAAGCTTTGAGGCAAAGAGATATGTCTGATGTTGGCATTTCAACCCTAGAATTACTCCAAACTTCGCTGGAGTCAGGCGCTTCTCAACTAGGCGTACCAACATTAAAAGGAACGGTTATACAACCTGACACTATACTAAAAAGATTCACATTTCCAAATGAAGGTAGGGGAGCAGGTTATCGAGGTGATTTATTCCTAAGATTACCAGACGGCGTTGTAATGACACCATTAAATAGCTCTAGAATAGTTGCTTCTGATAAAAGAGTTAATTTGCGCATTGTGGAAATGTTGAGAGATGAGTTAGCACAATTTGGAATTGATCCAATCCCCTTTTTGGATATAGATCTTAGAAAAGGTAATTTTGATACCCTTAGCGATGAAATAACTGAATTTATGGTTACCAATAGAGCAGCATATCCAGAAATTGATTTTTTTGGAGTAGTTGTAAAAACAGGAGATAAAATACCAGGGCGTGAAAGAATTGCGGGCGAGGTAATTTCAGCTTACCCAATTCCAGCTAGTGTTCTACATAGTGAAGAAATGCGCAGGGCTTTCATTGTTAAAAAATTAAGAGAGCTTTATTTGAGAGGAGTATCGGGAGTAATAGTTCAGCCAAATATACTGTCTCTTGTAGCCGATAACAACGGCACTATTGCGCCTAAATTTGAAGTTAAAATGATGGCTTTTGCAAGGCCAAGGAGGTAAATTCTATGGCGACAGAAATAAAACAACAAAGTCGATGGACTGAATCTTCAGCATTGGAAACAAGAAAACTAGCTCTTAAAGAAGCTGTAAAGCGGCAAGTACTTGCAGATAAAAGATATTTTAATAAGCCAGGCCGTACTTGTGATATCGAACAGGAAGTTCAAGCCTTAGATAGTAATACCGGCAGGCCAATTGATGTGCAAGATTATTTCTCAACCAACTCAATAGGCGCTAGACCAGACACTACCGTATTCAATATCGAATTCGACGCAAATGGAATTACCTCTCTAACTGCGGATGGAATTTTATCCCTCTATAAATCAATGACACGTAGAACACAACAAATACAGGCAGGTTTAAGAGAACTAAAACCTGATGCGATTATAGTTCCTATAGGTTTGCAACCATTTTCAACTTCAGAGGAAGCAAGAGATTTCATAGTAAATGATGAAATCAAACGAAAACGATATGATTTGATGGAAAAAAGAACATTAGAGGAAAATCCGATTAAAATAATTCGCGTAGTTAATCCAGAAACAGGCAAAGAATTGATCGAATCAGCATCAAACTTAACCGCAATGACAAGATGTTCAGGAACGCAAATTCACATATCTGATTGTACGATAAAAGACGCCTTACAAACACATAATATTTTAATTGCTGTAACGCCTATTATGGTTGCTCTGTTTGGTAATTCTATATTTGCAGGAGGAATGGACACAGGAAGAGTTAGTACAAGAATAGAACTTTTGAGGCAAGCCGAACAGCTGAGAGCTGGTTTACCTCTTCCTGCTTTTTCTTTATTGGGATACTACCAAAATCAACTTAGAAGTACTTTGCCGCCATTTATAGAATTGCACAATCCAGCGCTAGCATTGGATTTGGCTCACAGCGCAATTCACACAACATCACGCATCCGAGTTGATATCGAAAATGGAACTGTGCGTAATGAAATTAGACAAATAGACTCGCAATCACCTTTCACAACCATACAGGCATTAGTTTTGACATTTGGAGCTATAGAAGGATTAAGGAATCATGTCTTACCAAGTTTTGAGCAATCTAAAACTAATTTTCAAAAGGCGGTATTCGGTCTATATGCTCCTTTGCAGTGGGGTAAGCACACTACTACTATACAAGATGCGGCTGTTAGTTTAATTCAGCTTGCTCGAGAATCTCTAAAGAAGAGGGGCATGAAACTTTTATCTAAAGACTTTTTAGACCCACTTGAAAGTGATATTCTCATTGGAATATCTCAAGGAAATTCAATCAGAAAGATTGTTAGAAAATTGATAAAGGAAGGTTGCAGTAGACAAGAAGCTATAATTGAGGTATTAAATAAACTAAATCGACAAGCTTTACAAGCTTAATCTCTTATGAACAAATTGCATTTGGAACTTATTAATAAGATAAATAATTTAAGCCTGGATGTATATAAAATCTACAATCAGGTTGTAAGAACGCCTATAAACTGGAAGTTAGAAAGAAAGAGACTATTAGAGAATAACAAAAGTCGGGCTTTGTGGAAGTATGATGTTCCAAGTAACTTAGAAAAAAGTTTAGAACAATTAAAACACCTAAATAAGCAGTTACAATCAAAAAAAGTGTCATTTAATCATTCTATCTATTCCAAATTTTTACTCGCTGTAGTTAACGCCACAATAAAAACGGCAGTAATCAAAATACAGATACTTCAACAATTAAAATCTAAGAATTTTAAATCGACAATAAAATTGAGAGAGGATTTTTTTAACCTTAATTACGATTATTCTAATGTTGAAAAAAGATATAAGAATCTATTCAGTAATCCGAAAATAGGAAAAATAGGAAAAGAGTTAGGAAGACAGGAGTTACTTCCAAGCGAGGCAACTAAAATTATCCAAACGTCAATGCAAAATATTAAAAAAAAGATAGATAAAGTAATATTATTCCCTAATAAATTTAAAAAGGATATCCTGCATGAATTTACTGCAAAAGTCGAAATAATCGATGATCCTTCTTTTTCTATGCGCTGTATAACAGATCCTAAAACATTAATAACTAAAATCCTTTTAAATAAAAATAAAAGATATAGTAAATCATTACTAAAAATTGCGTTCCTTCACGAATTCTGCGGTCACGCCCTTGAAATGGCTATTTTTGACGGAACATTAATTAAGAAATATAAATTACCTAAAATTTTTGGCTACGCAGGCGTATCATCACCAAATATTTTTGATGTAAAAGCAGAAGTTTTTGCTGATTTAATGGTAGAACCATTTATTAGTAAAGAGGAAAAGAAATTTGTAGAATATCGAAGAAATGTATGGTTAATGTGCAGAGCTATGGCTGACTATTTGTACCATATAAAAGGAGAGACTATTTTTGATGTAATGAAGATATACCAATCAGTGGGATTAGGCGATTTTGCCTTCGACGAAGCAATTATGACCTCAATTTTTATTGACGGATATCAAGGAATGTATTTATTTGCAAACGAGGAAATTGAGCGACTAAAGGATAGAATTAAAATCACAAACAGCCAATTTCTTACGCTGCTATTATTTTTAGGAAAAATTCCTGTTAATAAGTTTTCTAAATTTTCGAAATATTGGAAAATGATTGACATTTTTACGTAATCACGGAGTTTTGTCAAAATTAAAAGTTACTTTTTTTCCTTTTCCTGCAATTCTCCATTTTTCTCCCTCAACCAAAACTACCTGATTGTCGTTTAGAGCTATGATTGGATATTTTGCTGTTTTAACAGCCTTTTCAATAATATGGCGATATTTTTCTTCAAAATGAGCAGAAATCAAGAACGGTACAAGATTTAATGCCTTTAAATCTTTTACCCCCCATCTATTCCTGTCCTGATGCTTCCAGGTCGCTTGTTCAATCGTCGGACAAACTATATAACTTCCAGCACTGGCTCCAACATAGGTTTTTCCTTTATTAAGCAAGTCATAAATTATTTCGTTAAATCCGCTCTTTCTTATCCAATTTAATAGATAAAATGTATTGCCGCCGCCTATATAAATAACATCACAAGCGGATAATTTTTTATATAAGGTGTTTTTATTCTCTCTTTTTAAGTCCAGCTCTTTTATTATTAAACCTATTTTTCTTAATTTTTTTCTATCAGCCTCGACGAATCCTCTATCTTTTTGCGGATCGGCTGCCGTTGCAATAAAATAGACAACGCTCTTTTTTGGATCTTTCCCAAGAAGTTGTAAAAATTCTTTTCTTATTTCTTTTACAATACCAGCTGAAGTAAGAAAGAGTCTTTGTTTCATAATGTTAATTTTATAGTATAATTTTTAGAATATGATTACAAAAGTTGCAGAAGATACTGCTAAAAAGGTAAAAACCTATGACGTTGAAACAAAGGAAGAAAACGGATTTTTGATCGAACTGTTCAAGGATGGAGATAAAACCATTGCCTACTTGTCCTGCGCCAAACCCGGAGCTTTTAAAGGCTATCATCTCCACAGAGTTAGGGCGGCTCGCTATATCTGCCTTAAGGGAGAGATGAAGATAATTCTTTATGTCAACGGAAAAAGGGAAGAACATATTTTAACTGCGGAAAATTTAAAACGCCTGTATATCCCCCCCATGACTCCCACTGGTTTGCAAAACATTGGCAATGAAGATGGTTGGTTAATCAATTATCCCGACCCTCCTTATGATCCTAATCTCAAAGACGAGCAGGTTGACTTCACCCAAGAAGAACTCGACAGCGGAGAATATTTTCGGAAGCTTTAGGTTCTTTAATTCTAATCAACTTCTAACGTGTTTTAAAAAAAAGGATGGCACGCCTTGTTAATCGGTGACGTTCGATATTTTTTATCAGTCACCAACACGAATTTTTAACAAAAAATCACTGTTAACTCCAAAATATGCTATATTTGGGTTATGAATAAAAATAAGATAATATTATCCATAATTGGAATTTTGCTTATATCTTTTTCCTTTTTAAAACTATATCCGAATCTTATCAAACCAAAAGTTGAAATTACCACCACGCAAACTTTACCTAATCGTGAATATTGCAAATATGGTGTATTCGATTATAACTATGAATTATATATAGTAAAAACAGGAGATACCATAACATCAATAGCAAAAAATGAATTGGCAGACCGTAATAGAATAGGTGAAATAATATTGCTTAACATTGGCAAATATCCTAGTTTAGGTTCACAACTTAGCTACCTTGAAAAGGGATGGGAATTTAGACTTCCTCCCAAAAATAAAATTATAAAAGATCCTAATCAGCTTCAAATCTTCAGCGGTCATATACATGAAAATGCTTCAAAATATTTTAGAGTTAGTGCCGACCCAAATTTATCAAATACTTACATCTATGATTACCCAAGTTCTATATACTTTATTGAAAGTGAACGCGTAAATAAACAAGATATTAAAACTGGCGTATGTTTTGAAGCGGTAATTGAAAACGATAATCAACTCACAAATACAATTGTCAGTTTAAAGACGAAGAACTAAAAAAACTGGCCTCAAATAATTGATTTATTTATTAAACTCCGAATTTAAGTTAGAATGTGCTAGCGACAGGATTCGAACCTGTGACGTCTCGCTTATGAAACGAGTGCTCTGCCGCTGAGCTACGCTAGCTTTGCTATAATTATACTACATGTTAAGATTAAACCTCTCCATCATCATCCTTTCTTATAATACTAAAGAACTAACAAAAAACTGCCTTGAGTCAATTCTTAAATCGTTGACAAACTCCTCTTTAAATTATGAAATTATTGTTGTCGATAATCATTCAACCGACGGATCTGTTGAAGAT
>JACQRR010000071.1 GCA_016206365.1 Candidatus Roizmanbacteria bacterium
CGCTTGCCGGGCGAGGAGAACACCCGAAATATATATCTGCGGATTATTGATATTATCGACGCCGATCGGTCTTTCGAAACGCAAATCGCCTATATTCCTAAGAAAGCCCGAGTCAGAAAACCAATTTTAATCTTCGGATTCACCATTTTTTACTCGTTCACCTTTATCATCACCCTCATGCTGATATACGAACTTCTGACTTTATTAAAATTCAATCTAATCAGTCAAATTATTTTTATTTTTTTTGTCAGCTTGGTGACGTTTTTCTCTTACCGAATAAAACAGATCGTCAACGAATATCGCCTGCAGGAAAAAGAGAGCATCTTGACGCCAGCGGTTGACTTCTTTTTCATGCCGATTTTATCGTTGGGAAAATTCTTCAGCACCGAGATAGCCAAGATCAACTTTCTCATCTTTATCTTTGACTTTCTCATCGAAGCGCCTTTTAAACTGGTTTTTGAAGTGGTCGAAGAATGGATCAGCTTCGTTCGACAAAGAAAAGAAGAAATCGTTTAATCTTGCTTGGCTTTTTTCTTCCATTCATTGCGATAATATTCGATAACAGGATCAAGAGCCAAATCAAAAGCTGCGGCCGCAACGCCGATAGCTAGAAGTCCAATACTTGCCCCGATTGCCCACGGTCTTAAGTTGTCATACCAAGATTTACCTTGTTCGTTCATATCAAATATTATAACTGGTAACTATTCACAAGTATGACAAAACCATATCAAACTATACATTTTTGTCATTGCGAGGAGTGGTGATTTTTAGTTGAAACGACGAAGCAATCTCATCACTATAACGAACTGAAACAGAGATTGCTTCGCTCCAAAACTCATCGCTCGCAATGACAGTTGAGTGTAAAGAATCGTGAATAGTTACTCTAGAGTTGCATGGGAGAGGATATTTAGTATAATGGGTATGCTGTGTGTAATGAAAACTCACTCGGCAAAAATCCATTTTATTGGGAAATACCTCCTTCTCCTCTTGTGGATCTTCGAAGTGAACGCAACAGATTATACCGTGGGACTTTAATCCTTGATAATGATGGAACTCTTACCCGCCCAGGTTCAGATTACGCTATTGATCCTAGTGTGGTCAAGGTGTTGGCTGAATTTCGTCGAGGCGGTGGAAATATTATTTTCTGCACAGGCGCCACTACAGGCAGGATGGAGCGGACTCTCCTGACAGATCTTTATAGAGAGATAGATACTACCGATGGAGATGCGGTCGATGAGACCGCCGTTGACTGCATAAGAGGAACTCTTCTTTTGCCTGAAAACGGGTCAGCCATCCTTATGCTTGTTGATGTGGACGTTTATGAAAACGAACTTGCCTTTGGTTGGAGACGATTTCGTGAAAGACGAATTCCTGGGGAAGAAAGATTGAGAGCGATACTTGAAAGAGAAATTGTCCCCCAATACCCAGGATCATTTCTGGCAGGTACCAGACCTGACGACAAACCAAGGCGAGAGTATATGTTGAGTCTAAAAGGTTTACCCAGAGGAACAACACTCGGTATTAAGTCTCGTATTGAAGAAGGGTTGGTACCTTCCCATCGGGAAATTGAATGGAAAAAAATTGCCATCAAGGCGGCGCGGACCACAATTGATTTTGTAAATTCAGATTCAGGCAAAGTCCCCTCAATCCAATGGGTTTTAACTGAAGTATCAGGATTACATGGTCCAGTTTTTGGATTCGGTGATTTAGGTGATGAGTTTGCTTCGGTTGTTCCAACTTTTAATGTCAACACACAGGATCCAAATTCTTTTAGAAGACGTGGAATGCCTGCCATGGATCTAACAGGTGGCTGGCAGCTCCTTGATGAAAGCAGTTATGTAATTGCAGGGGAAGGAGGAAACGCAGTAGTTCATGGTCAATCATCTGGTAAGCAAATAAAGGTAGTGAGAGGTGAAGATGGAGGAATTATTTACGCTCAGGATTGTGAGGGGAGATTGGTGCCAACCACCCGTGAAAAAGGAAGACCATTGTTAATTAAACCGTTAACGAACCCAGGCAATACAAGTGAAGTTATTAGGGGAGCAGGCAAAGGTACAGCTTGGACGATTAGGTATATGATGGAAAATGGAATGTTTAAGTAACTTACATTATGAAACGTAGAGCCTCTTGAGGAAGTTTGAAGTTTTGATTGTAAAAAACTGCTTTTTCAAATTCCTGGCGGGCGGTTTCTTTATTTTCCTGCTTTAAATAGATTTGGCCGCGAAGATAATAGAGTTCGGAAAAGGCGCGGTTCCAGTTGTTTAGGATTTTATCGGTTAGTTCAAAAACTCTTGGGTAATTGCCGAGTTCGTTATAAGCCTTAATTGGCTCAATTTGATACCAGAGCGTTCGGAAGGGAAGTTGATTTTCAACTTTTTCAAATTCGGTTGCTGACTGTTGCAAATCTCCAATATTATATAGAGCAACGGACAAGTTAAAACGAGCATAAATGTCTTGAGGATTTGCTTCCAATTGTTTTTGTGAATTTTGGACAGCCTTTCCCCAGGCAATTTTTGCATCTTTATCTTCACCTAAAATTGCTTCTGCTATTTCCTGCTTATCTTTGGGAACCAAGACCAAATATTCATAATTAAAATGTTTCCAGATTGAAGAAAAATCTTCGTATGAGAACCACAAGTTTTTATTCTGGAGAGAATCATCCTGGATGATTTGTCCAGTTTCATCGTTGTAGCCTTTGACAATTCGGTAATGACCAATGTCTTCGTTAATTTTTGTCAGAGTTCTTGCCGTCACCGGAATATCGTAGGTGATAAAAAGCTTGATGAGATCAATATTGCCGTTAGGTCTGTGGTAGGGAATAAGATTAAATTCTTTGGCTTTTTCACCGAGCTCTTCCAGAGTAACCGATTTATCATCGTTGTCTCCTTGCGGATTTTGAAACGGCCTAAGAGCGTTTCCTAATTCTTGCTGGCTGACATTTATTCCATAATAAGAAAGCGCCATGGACAGGGCGGCCGGGCCGCAGTTGTTGAAGGTTTGAAAAACGTGATAATCGTTATTAAGAATTTTGCTTGCTGGCGGTGTTTTTACTATGACTGTGGGGGTTGGCGAAACTTGTTTATCTAAATTGCTTTGAGTTATCGAGGAAGGGTTAGGTTTTTTAGTTGTTTTCTGGTTGCCATTAATTAAATACAGCGAAAATGCAACCAGCAATAATGCTAAAATATATTTTGTCACCCTCCAATTCTATCAGAGCGAATATAATTTTTTGTAAAAAATCTGTATGAAAAAAATATTAATCGTTGGTATATTTTTGTTTCTAGGAACTATTGTTGCCTCTCTTTACCAAGCAAAGACGATTAGAGATAAACAAAATGCACTCTCAAAAAAAGCAAAATCGTCCCATTGGCTTCTCCTTAAGAGAAAATCAAATGTAGAACTTTTATATTTTGGCAGACCAGGTAATGAAAAGGAAAGCCGTTTAATGAAAACATTTAAGGTAAATGTTGGTATTGATAAAGAGTCTCCTACTCCTCTTCCTCAGCTTTTAGGCAGAGATTATTGGTTGATTATTGATAAAGTACAAGCAAAAGATAATCTGGAAACAGCTCCCTTCTTTTTAACTTTGGATATTCCAGTAAGCGAGGGAGAACCGTACGGGCCAACGCCTTATTTGGAGTGTGACGGACAGTGCAACTGGGTTTTGCCGGGATATTTTGGCCTGCACGGCGTCAATGGAGATGAGAGCAAGTTGTCTAGTGAAGATCCCGGAAGCTCTGGCTGCGTCAGACACAGAGATGAAGATATAGCTTATTTATATAAATTGTTTGAGCCAAAGAAAGAGGAGATAAGATATTATGTCGAAAATATATAAATGTAAATTTTTTACACATTTCTTATAATTGACTGCTATAGTATTAACTTAGCAGGAAAATTGCTATATCGTTATATCGATATAACGATATGGAATAACTATGAAGAACTTTTTTTTACTTATCTTGATTTTAATTTTAGCCGCATTTTTTTTAACAAAAAATGTTAAAAAAAATAAATCAACATCCATTATTCCTTCCCAAATCCCCTCGCTAGAGAAAGGTGAAGAATCCGAAGTTTCTCTAGTTACTACAATTGCAGAAGGGTTGGATACGCCTTGGGCAATCGCATTTCTTCCCGATGGAGACATGTTGGTGACCGAGCGGCCGGGGAGAGTTAGATACATTGATAAAAAGGGAGAGCTTGCCCAAGAGCCGGTTGCCACTTTAGATCAGGTTAAAGAAATTGGCGAGGGTGGACTTTTGGGCATTGCGCTTCATCCTAATTTTTCTTCAAATAAGTATGTTTACTTTTATTACACATTTAGCGGTAAGGGCGAGGACACGTTGAATAGAGTAGTGCGGATGAAATATGAAAACGATAAACTAAGCGGTGAAGAAATTATCGTTGATAATATTCCGGGAAATTTTAATCACAACGGAGGCAGAATAAAATTTGGTCCTGACAAAAATTTATATATCACAACCGGCGATGCCCAAAATCCCTCCCACGCCCAGGATAAAGCTTCTCTAGCTGGAAAAATATTGAGAGTAACGGATACGGGTAAACTTGTTTCGGATAGTCCATTTAATAATCTAACTTATTCTTATGGTCATCGTAATCCCCAAGGAATAGACTGGGATAAAACCGGCAGGCTATGGTCAACTGAACACGGAAGCTCGCGGTTTGATGAACTTAATTTAATCGAACGAGGAAAAAATTACGGCTGGCCAGACATAAGAGGAGATCAGGAACAATCCGGAATGGTAAAACCGATGATTCATTCAGGAGCAATAATAACTTGGGCTCCGGCCGGAGCAGCCTTTGTTGACGAATCTCTATTTTTTGCCGGATTGCGGGGACAAACACTTTATCAAGCGGTAATCAACGGAGATAATGTAACCATCAAAGAACATTTCAAAGGTCAATTTGGCAGACTTCGGGAAGTTATCATGGGACCAGATAAGATGCTTTACATTACTACGAGTAATCAAGACGGTCGGGGTAATCCGGATCCTACTGATGATAGAGTAATCCGCGTTAATCCTAATAAATTATGATGGATCGGTTGCAAACAAGACTTGGGCACTTGCTACAACTTCCTGACTGAACTGGTTATCTTGAGTTGAGAACCATCCTTGGTCGAAGATGAGTCGTAGAATTCTTGCATCGGGATTACTTATCAACATCGTTTCACAAACTGCTCTAACCAGTTGATCTGAATCCAAAAAATTAAATTCTTTCATTCTTGTTATTGCCATAGCCATTAGATCAGCTATAACCGTCCCGACGAAGTGTTCTGCATCTATTGCGTGTAAATGCAGTTCTGACCAGTGTTGGTATTCCTCAACTTCTTCACGTAAGGAAGCTGTTACGATACTTCCATTATTTTCCGTTCTTTCTTTGGCGGCTTGTTCACTGTTATTCATATAAATCTTTAGGTCACGTACTGCTCTTCTAAAAGCACGTACATCCTCTAATTGTTCATTATTTGATTTATCTGTTCGAAGTAGAGGCGTAACAGCCGATATTTTCTTACCAGACAAGGCCGCTTTTATTCCCCAAATATTAGCGTATTCCGTCCCAAGATCTTCACGGGCTAAATGGGCATTTAAGGAAGCAAATCCCTCATTAAATTCGCCCACTAAGTCAAATACATCGGATTCCTGCTCTACTAAAAATTTCTCTAAGCCTTGAAGATTTTTTTGTCCTTTAGTATGTGGTCTAAGTCGCCCATCGGCATAATGTGCCTGTAATCTAATTACTGATTCGAATGACATGCAGATATTATAGCATACTATAGGTTTATAACTATACTGCTTCATTTGTATTTCCACTTAATCTCGTCGCGGAAAATATATTTTGATAGTAAGTGAAACTTACTAATATGAACAAGCCATTCTACAAAAATAGCCCAAAAGAAGCTGATGATTAAAGCTAGAACAATTTCTGTCTGAGGAAAAATAAGATAGATCAAGAAAAACCATTCGAGCACATTCGGGAAAAAAATATAAAGTCTTTCCTTTTTGCTAATTAAAATGTAAATGATACCAGTCATTCTATAAATTAGAAGTATTGCGGATAATAAGAAAACATTAGCGGTTTGCAGATAAATTAGGATAAATAAATACCACCAAAGATCAAGCAATTTATCGGTAAAGTTATAAAGTTCCCAGCGAAATCCGCTGCTAAAAAATAATTGACCATCAATTGAGTCAAGAAGGAAGCTTAAAATAAAAGCCAATAAGGGATATTTAAAAATTAAGAATGGAACAATGATTCGAAGTAAAATTACGGTATATAACGCAGGTCCAAAATAAGAGCGATTAGACTTAGGCATAAACTATTTTTTTGATCTCTGGAATATAATGTTCGGCGGTTCTTTCACCAAGCAGTATAAGATGATTGGCTTTGCGTCTGATTGTAAATAATGTCGGCGAAGGAAAAGTTATTTTAATATCAAGATCAACAGGATGTTCGGATAATTCATAGCGGGCATTAGAGGTAACGGATGAGTTAATCTGTTTATAAAGCGCACTAAGAAATCCTTTAACTGTTCCTTCTGTTAATCCTGTTACATCAATACCGATAACTTTAGCTATCCCCAGATTGTGCAAGAACTTAGCTCCGTAATAAACAGTAAAGCCACCGTCACCAAGAAGAAGCCCTTGTCGTTTTACCGGCTGCAATAAAGGAAATAGACTACAACTTGCTACAATGGCTGAGGCTATATCACCTCTAGTTATCATCAATGGTTCTTTTTTGGTTAAATTAGAAACAAAGATATAGGCGGGTGTAGGTAGTTCCTCAAAAGTCTTATAGGGTAAAAGAAGCCTGATAAGTTGAGTAAGTTTTTTATGATCGATTATCTCCAGTTTAGAAAAGTGGGTATTTATTATTTTTAAGGTTTTCAAATGTTCAAAGAAGTTTATTATCTCCGGCGTAGACAGGTTGGAAGCCAGTAAAATCGCCAGTAATGCTCCACCACTTAGTCCAGCGTAACAGGCAGGTTTAAGCTGATGTTTCTTCAATGAGTCAACGAATCCGACATAAGCCAAGCAACTCAGCCCTCCGCCTGACAAACTCAAGGCAAAATTTTGATACTGGTCCATATCAATATACTAGTTATAATATATACTGATCAAATTAATCAAGTCTAGAATGTTAATTAAACGACTCATAATTGGATTAGGACTGCTTTCATTAATAATTGGTTTTTTACTATTCCAAAAATTAAATCACGAGCCAAAAGAAAGGCATGTCCATGCTGGATTTCAGGTTTATGTTGACGGCAAACTGCAGGATTTTTCGGAAGCAAAATATATGAGTCTCCTACTTTGTGAAGAAGAAAATACTCACCCAAAAAAAACTAAAGAACGAATTCAAATAGAAAAAGCTCATCTCCATCATAATGTAGGCGACGTCGTCCATTCAGAAAGAGAAGGCGCAGTATGGGGAGATCTATTCAAAAATATCAAAGTTGAGTTTGACAGATCAAAACGAGTTGAAGGATACGTAAACGGCAAAAAAATCACAAATATTTTTGATTATCCTATAAAAGCCTATGACAGCGTCGTGATATTTTCGGGAAAAATAGAGGAAAAGTTATTAAAAAAGGCGGTGACAAAAAAGAGAATTAAAGAGGTGGAAAGAGAAGGCGCTGAATGTTAAATTAGAAAAAAAGTAGATTAAAAGTAATATGCTATTTTTTTGTCTTCAGGGTAAATTTGAAAATATTTTCCAAGTGAAAGGGACTAAAACCTCTCTGCCGTTTATGGCTTCTGGGGTGAATTCAAATTGTAAAACATTTCCTTTTACAGGGATGGTTAACGACCAAATCCTTCTTCCAGCAGCAACTTTTGATTCTTCTTCTGTAAGTGAATAGTCTTTTTTTGACCTACCAGATCCTATCCGTAATTTTATATTTCCAAGCACATCAGGATCATAGAATTCTACGCCTGTCTCTGAGTCAACTTCTACAAAGGGGTCAATTCTAAACGCTTCTGTTCCTTCTGAAGAGGAATAACCATTAGGCTTAAAACCTAACTCTATTCCTAACATCGTCTCTGTCTTTTGTTTACCAGCGGTAGCCGTGACGTTTTTTTCTAATCTGGCTCTGTAGGCGACTTTTGGATCGTCATTAACTCTACGGATTGAATGAAGATAAAATGGATCATAATCTTCATGAAGAGTTGGACCAATTGGATTATGATAATCCAAAGGATAAAGTCTATCGAAAAGATTATCTATAATTGTTTCTCTTGTTAAATTAGCTTTGGCTGGATGCGTTTCAAGACCATGAAGGAGGTTTACTAAACGTGGCATGAGACGACTTACTTGATATTCCCAATTGAAACCAAATAACGTATCTAAGTCTGAAGGGTAAGACGGATACATATGACGACGCTGCAACCTTGATGCTATATATTTACTATGGAAATTCCACAAAAGATCAACCCAACATTCAGCAATATGGGCTTGTCTAGAAGGATAATCATGATCCAGAGATTGAAGTCTTAAATTTGGATTAGTCCAATACTCATTAGGAATATCACTATTTGCCGCTTGGGGCCGAGGTCTAGTTGCTTTTATTTCTTTAACAGAAGGAATTTTAAAAGATATTAATGTTGATGGTTCAGCTGACGTAGGTCTTAATCTTGCTGGTAGATATTTTGTTAGTAATTCCATAATTTTAAGTAAAATTACCAGGTCGTTACTATAGGATAGTATAGCAAAGATCAATTCTTTTGTCAAGTTTGGAGCGTTGTTTTGCCAAGTTTAAATTATAAGTTATAATTTGGACTCTTCTTACTTAAATTTAAACACTTTGTAGAAGCTATTTCGATACCTGTCACTCTGGCTTGTCCAGAGTCTATAAAACTCTTTTAGATTCTGGACGCGCCTTCGGCTTGCCAGAATGACATAAAGAGTTAGATATTGAAATAAGTTCTAGGTAAAAGTGATAAAAAATTACTTAAGAATTCGGTTGGCAAGGATAGGATTATAGACATAGAGAAAAAAACCGAGGAGTGTTAATAGCTTTGGAATAAGGAGTTGAGGAACTGGAAGAAAGACTCAAAAAAGTTTCGGGGAGAGGATGCTCCTTGGACCTGTGGTGTACACTTACAGGTATTATCTGACCAGCTACAACCGGGAGTTTTCCCACACATCTGTTCGGGGCTTTCTCCTGATGTACCGCCGCTTGTTCCACCAGAGCTTTCGCATCTGCAGGAATTGTTTTCCCATCTACAACCTGATGTTTTAGTACACATTTGTTCAGGGCTTTCGCCGCTACTTGTCCCGCCTGAACTTTCGCATTTACAGGTATTATCTTCCCATCTGCAACCAGATCTGTTTCTACATTCTTGTTCGGGGCTATTTGTTTGCGGATACGAAGTTGGTGGAGAATATGTGGGTTGTGTGTAATTTCCGCCCGAAACTGGAGAAGAGTCCTGCATGCAGTAGCCTCCAGTCCAACTCGTGCCTGAAGGACAGGAAGGTTTGCAGGTACAAGTTCCTCTATCCCAAGTTTTATCTGCACCGCATCCAGAAGCTGGAGGCGGACACGATGATGTACCTTCCGAATAACCCCCTCCGTAAGAAGAAGAATCCTTCATGCAAGTTCCTCCATCCCAGGAGGTTGCTGCAGGACAAGGAGGTTTACAAGTGCAAGTTCCTCGATCCCAGGTTGTATTTCCGCTACAGCCCGAAGCTGGAGGTTGACAAGGATAATAAGTTGGCCTTGGGTAATCCCCGGTGGGATAAGGGCCGCCGGTTGGGTAGGGACTTCCATACCCTCCAGTTTGAGGGTTATCATTGCAAGTTTCGTTATACCAATATTTTCCCGATCGAAAACAATTTTCTGCTTCTTCTTTTCGTTCAAACTGCTTTCGACACTTGTCTGGATTTTCTCGACAGTATTGTTCGAATTGTTGCCGATTATCAGAACTTACAAAACCACCAAGTTGACCGGGTTGGCATTGGTCGGGATGCTCACGGCAGAATTTAGCATATTCTTCAGCTTTTTTACCGGACTCTAAAGCGTTGTAAAATCCACATTCGCAAGTATTGTTCGCCCAACGGCAGCTTGGGGTACGAAGACACATCTCTTGAGGATTGTAAGCACCGGTTGGTCGAGGACCGCCGTAGCCGCACTCTTGGGGATTTTTTTGACAATAGTCCCTACAGGAAGCTTCGCTGTCACAACCTCCAGGTCCCTTAAATTTTCCACCCGAGCCTTGACTAAACCCCTGGCAGACTTGATAGTTATTTGGATCGCTGCAGAAGGTTTTACACGTTTCTTCCGAGGTGCATCCTCCCGGACCCTGTCTAGACTCACCACCCCTTAATCCCACCTGTTTGGCGAAACTGTCACATTTCTCTCTATTTTGTTCTTGTCCGCAAAGCGTTTTACAAGACTGAGCTGAGTCGCAGCCTAGTATTTCTTGAGCTTTTTTGACGATTTCTTGTTTTGCCGGATCCTCTACGTGTCCGCCGCTGACTCCATGTTTTCTGGCAAAAGTGTTACACTTTTCAAAGTTTTCTTGTTGGTGACATAGTGCTTGACAGCCTACAATATCCGTACATCCCAACTCTGTCTTGGCTGTATTCAATAGCTCTTGTTGCCTCTGGCTTAGTTCCTCTTTATAAAATCCTTTGGCCTTGGCAAAGTTAACGCAGGCAGTTTGATTGATAGGATCCCCGCAGTAGGTTCTACATTCTGCCACATTACTGCAGTTTCCAAGTTCGGCAACTGGGAAAGTGACATTGTATTTTTTAGCTAATTCTTCTGGAGTTTCTTGTGCAGTAACAGGTATGGAAAGGACAAAATACGTAGCAAACAAAAAAAAGAAAATAGTCAGGAAGAATTTCAGTTTCCGCGTAAATCCGCGAAGCGTCAAAATAGCCTGCAAAGTTAATTTAAGCTTTGGATAGCGCAAAAATCCGTGTAAATCCAAGTCTCTAAACGTTTGGCTTTTCACTTTAGTGTATCAAAGGGATTTTTATATTGAGAAAAAGGATTGACATACTGAGTATTTTTGTCAAAAGGGTTTTGATAATCAGTATTCAGGGGAACCGTAACCTCTTGTTTTTGAGTTGGCTGAGCCGAAGTTTTTGTGGTTTGAGGAATATTGGTCGACCGCAAAACGACATTGACAGCAATTGTTAAAAGTATAAGAAAGGTAACTATAGCAAAGACGGCAATGCGGTGGTGTTTAATGCTTTCTTTTACTTCGGCTACTTCGGCATGCAAGTCCATATACTTTCATAATAGATCAAAAGCTTTCATTTTGTCAAGTCTTTTGTGATCATTGTTACAATAAAATATGTCAAGAATGAATTTTTTGATTATTCTTGTTATTTCAGTTATTTTATTAGCGTTCTTTTTCAATCGCGGTTTTGCCTTTTATGATGAAGGATTTATTTTGCATGGCGCACAGCGCGTTCTTCAAGGGGAAATTCCTTATAGGGATTTTGATTTTATTTACACACCGGTAACGATTTATTTAGTTGCTGCTATATTTAAACTTTTCGGTGAAAGCATCTTGATTGGGCGTCTGTTGGTATTGGTAGTTGGAGTGTTGACATCTCTGCTTATTTTCTCAATTACATATAAAATTTCAAAAAATAGAATTTTTTCATACCTTTCGGCGTTAATTTATCTCTCCTGGGGTCCGTCGCATATAAATTTTCCCTGGCCGACTCTGTTTGCTTTTTCGAGTGGCTTATTAGCCGCATTTTTTCTGGAAACAAATCCCTTTGCAGCTGGTGTGATGATGTTCGTCACATTTCTTTTCAAACAAAATTTTGGCTTGGCTACGCTTATTGTTGCTATTGTATTTTTTGTTTTAAGGAAGAAGAAAAGAGTAGTAGGGGAGATCAAGGGATTTTTTTGCGGTTCAATTTCAGCTGGTTTTATCTATATTGGTTATCTTTTTTTCACAGATTCGTTGATTCCTTTCTTTAATAATTTCTACTTGTATTCAATAAAAAGTGTTCTTTTTCAGGGAGCATTTGCTACCAGTTTTCCATCAGGAATCAAAGCATTTTTTTATCTGCTGCCCGGATTAATTTCGCTGGCTGCAGTTTTTGTAGCATATAAGCGACAAAGAGAAAATATCATTTTTCCTCTCTTTACTCTATTTTTTTATATCTTTGGCATCAGGCCAACGACAGATTATGTGCACCTTACTTTTTTACTGGCGGGTACGGGAATACCATTATCGATATTCATTCGTGCCTTGAAAAACAATAAATTTCTATCAGTTTCTATTTATTTCAAAGAATATCGGAAATTTATTGAAACTATTAGAAATAAGTGGAAATTAATTGTTATTTATGCCGTATACGTGTTGTTAATTTTTATTGGTTTCTATACAGCCATCTTCAAAAATTACTATCGCTGGGACTCTCCGCTTATTAAGCAAAATTATTTTATCTCCGATCAAAAAGCCAAAATTTTTGTCGATAGGAAATTCAGTGTTGTTGCAGCCGAAATTATCAGCTTTATAAATCAAAATAGCAAAAAAGACGATTATATTTTCGTCTTTTATAATGCCCCGATGTTTTATTTTCTAACAGGTAGACAAAACCCAACAAGATATGTAAATTTCTCGCCGGATTTGAGTTTAGGGAAAATAGAAAAGCAAGTGATTGAAGATTTAATAAACAAGAATGTAAGGTTAATTATAACTCATGAAGCTCCAGATATCTGGGGCAACCCTTTGATCACTAAATACATACTAAATAATTTTCAAAAGAAAAAAGAGATTTTTGAGTTTGGTTTGTGGAAAAGGGAGTAATAAAAAACTGAACTTGATAACCTTTTTCCCAACCGCAGCGGTTGGAAAAAATGTCTTGGCATTGGGCTAATTATTTGTAATTAATCTAACAAATTCATTCTTTTTAAATCTGATTCTAATTTTTCTGTGGTGGAGAAGAGGAGGGTTTTAATTCCCAGTTTTTGTGCGGGAGACAGCATCTGGGTCTTTATACTTTACAGGACTTACGCAGCGTCATTTAGAATGGAGTGTTAGCGAAATGAGAAATCCTCTTACCCATTATCTTAAGGAGATTTCTCGCTTGCGCTCGAAATGACAACCTAAAACATAAATTTCCGCGTAAGTCCTGATCTTTAATAAATTTTTTAGTGCCGTTAGTAATGAGAACTCCGTTTAAATCTAAAAGAAATGTTGTGATCTTTGAAAAAATATAATTTAGATATAAACGACAACATATTTAACCTCAAGGGTTATGCATGCTTTAATTCTTCCTAAGAGTTTCAGGAGTATGTAATTTTACAAAATTTTAAATCTTATATTATAATCTCTGTCATGGGAAGAGCAGAGGATACATCTAATCAGAGAGGTCCATCTTTGTCGATGGGGAGAGAAATTGAAATAGACGGCAAAACTTTTTATAGAAGAGGAGAACTTGATATGAGCATTCCAGATCATATTGTCTTAGCAAATAGGGCGGTAGAATCTGGTATTCACGTGCGTTTTGCTCCTGGGACAAATGAATTCGGTGGCAAAGAAGCAGATATTCTCTGGTGTTGCTATGTATCAAAAGAGCAATTAGGGAGTTGGGATGATTTTTGGCTTGAGCATTATCTTCGGCCACAATTATGGCAACAAAGTCACAAAGTTGCAATATGGAAAGGAGAGCTTGTTTGGATTACGGATAGTCAACAAGCTCCCCAAGAAAAGGGTGATATTGAACTTCTTTCACTTACTGGTGAAACTCTAGCAGTTCCTAGAGGATCTTTTTACAGCCAAGTCGGTCTCTGTCTTACGTCAGAAGAATCAATACTAAGAAGAATTGCTGGAGAGAGCGGAATTCAGGTTCATTTGCAGGATTTTGACTTAGCTCGAAAAAATCCTCTCTCGACCTTATGGGTGGCTCAAGGCCACAAGCCAGATCTGCAAGAACTAGTTGGCAGATATTTTCTAAGAGAAATAGTTGGGGAGGAGGCTGGCCTGCAAACTCTTCGATACACTCTTGCCAACGCTAAAAAAGATCCATTTGATAAAGAGGGAAGATTAGAAAGGAATAATTTGACGCAGTTGATCTACGGGGCAACTGAAGATGTTGTATCCCAAGCAAGAACAAAATATGGAGATGCTCCTAAAATTACAATAGAAGCAGGGAGCATAACTAAAATACCTATCAACATGTTGGTAAGATTGCCAGCTATGGCTGTTTTATTTCTCCAATCTCAAGCTTCTTTTTCAGAAAAACCATTGCAGATCAGTTTTGAAATTTCTAACGAACGCTGGCTAAATTGGCCTAATAGGGGAGACTGTTTTAAAGATGGTTATACTGTTGTGTTTGTAGTAGGCTCTACAAAGGATATTCTTAGATTTGAGTTAAACACATTTAGAAAAGCTGAATTTCCAGAGGACGGCATTCTTCCAAGTGGAGTTGGTTACTATTGCTCATTTTGGGCCAATGTTTCCCCTCTGCAACCAACAAATAGTTGGGATGGAAAAGCATTTACAGAAGAAATTAATGAGTCCGTTCATAAAGCAGGAGAGGCAGCGAGTTTCAGATTAAATGAAGTTGGTGGACACAGAGAATATGAGAGAAAGCATTATAGTTCGCTCGGATATTATCAGGAATTGGTGAGAAAATTGGGATATGTAGAAGTATTGCTCAACCTTCTTGAACGTTCACTTTTTGAAAAAGTTAAATAACAGCCAGAGTTTAACCTTGAGAGTTAAAGATGGATTCAAGAAGCCACGTGTGGGTTAATTTATTTTTGTCCTTTTAGGACTGATTGGATTTTTTGGACGATTTGCTCCAGACTCACGTTGGTTTTGATAAGGTAACCTTTTATCTCGGGCTTTTTTACTAATTGTTTTATATTAGAAAGCATAAGATTAGTGAGGATAAGTATAGGAATTTTTTTCTTGATTAATTTTTTGTATCGGTTGTAGAATTTGATTCCATCCATCTTGGTCATGATCAAATCAAGAAGAATGAGGTCGATCGAGGATTTTTGCAGAGCGCGCAGTCCTTCCTCGCCATTAGCCGCCTCAACAACGCCTAGATTAGAATCTCTAAGTATTTCCGAAAGGATTTGTCTATATTCTTCATCGTCTTCGACGAGAAGAACTGTTTGCATGAATCCCATTCTATGTCTTTTTCAAAGGTATGTCAAGGTGAAAAGTGGCGCCGACTTTCTCCTCGCTGAGTCTTTTTATTCAAGGAGCTGGGAAAAGATGATGGTTCGGTGAGAATAATTTTTTTCTAAAGGATTCCAGGCGCCGGTACAGGTAATCAAATTTAACCTCTTTTGCGAACTTTTGCCAAAGACTTTGTCGATTGGGACCTGATCGTAAGGATAAATGACTTTATCGGTCACGGTGAATCTATTTTCTTTTCCGGTTTGATCAGTTATAATGATTTCGTCTCCGGGCTCGACTATTTTGAGATTGTAGAATATCGCCCCTTCGCCAGTGGCTGAATCCAAGTGTCCTGCTATGACGGCATTGCCCGCCTCTCCCGGCTTAGACCCCAACGAATACCAGCCAACCACGTTTATATCCTGAGGAAGCTGCATCTTGCCATTTTCATCTGTGCCTACCGGTTCGATCGGGGCTGCTACTTGAATTTTTGGAATAGAAACGGACGCGGGTTGGACAATGGTTGGGGTTGGCGTAGCAGTTGGGGTTGCTATTGTGGTCGGGGGGGGATAGAAATTGATTGATTTTTCTTCCAAGGCTGAATCTGTCTGGGCAAATATGAGCAGGCCGGCAAGTATGAGTAGCAAAAATATATTTAAGCGTGACATAGGAGAGTTTATTATACCATAAATATCCAGTTTAGGGCCTTAAATTAATTCTTTTAAGTATTTATCTGGTTTA
>JACQRR010000073.1 GCA_016206365.1 Candidatus Roizmanbacteria bacterium
AATCTCTCGCGAAGCCGAGTTTGACTCGGCGAATGCCAGGTACAGGACTGTACCTGGCGAATGCGAGTTCTGAAAGGACGTCTGACGTCCTGAAGCAAGTTCAGAGATCCTTCGTCGTGGAATTTATCCCGATGAAAATCGGGACTCCTCAGGATGACAGGAAGTGCGAAACTCGTATAGTTATTAGAAATTAGGAATTATATATTAGAAATTGTAATGATATGGAGGATGCATTTATAATCAAAGGTGGAAAACCATTAAGAGGCTCAATAACTTTATCAGGCGCCAAAAATGTCGCTCTTAAAGTCATGATCGCTGCACTTCTCTTAGATCAAGAGATTACCCTCAAAAATATACCTCACATAAGCGATGTTGACGAACTTATACATTTAATACGATCTTTGGGTGCAAAAGCTGAATTCACCGACAAAAACACCGTCGTTATCGATGGAAGAGGCCTAAAAACAAATAAAGTTGATCTTCTGCACGCTTCAAAAATCAGAGTCTCTTTCATGCTTTTTGCTCCGCTTCTCTACAAATTTTCTAGCTGTTATGTTCCAAACCCCGGAGGCTGTAGAATCGGGGCCAGACCAATAGACCGTATCGTCGAAGGCATGAGAAAACTTGGGATAAGAGTCGAGTATGACTCTGCCACTGGTTTTTATCAAGCTCAATTAAAAGGTAAACCTTCCGGTTCTTACAGGTTTCAGAAAGCAACCCATACTGGAACCGAACTTCTCATCATGTTGTCAGTCTTTGGAAAGGGAAAAATCACACTTGACAATGCAGCTTTGGAGCCTGAAATTGACGAACTTATACGTTTTCTAAATCTATCTGACGCAAAAATTCAGAAAAAAGGCAAAAACATCTTGATAGAAGGAGTGGAAAAATTAACCCTCACCCAACCCTTTGAGATCATGACCGACAGGAACGAAGCAGTAACATTTGCCTCATTATCGGTCGCAACCAAAGGAGAACTTGAAGTGTCGTATCTTAATTCGGAAAATATCCATACATTTATTCAAAAAATGAAAGAGATAGGAGCGGGTGTAGACATGTATAATAAAAATAGACTTAAATTTTACTATAAGGGACCGCTTAAATCATCCCATATTCAAACCAACCCTCATCCTGGTTTCATGACTGATTGGCAGCCAAATTGGGCCATCCTCATGACTCAAGCCACCGGTGACTCATTAATTCAAGAAAGAGTATTTGAAAACCGTTTTTCCTATGTTGAAGAACTACGCAAATTGGGCGCTAATATTGATTTTATAAAAATTCCTGTAACTAATCCAGCAGAATATTTCTTTTTTAATTTTGATCCGCGAAAAAAATACAATCAAGCTATAAAAATAAAAGGTTCGCAAGAGTTACATGGAGGAGTTTTAGATATTGCTGATTTACGCGCCGGTGCAACTTTGGCTATCGCCGCATTGGTTGCCGAAGGAGAATCTGTTGTCAACGGCGCTTCAATTCTCGAACGGGGTTATGAAAATTTTGTCGATAAAATCAAGAGTCTGGGCGGGGACATCAAGCAAATATAATCCGTTCAACAAACGCAGGATTATGGCGAATGAAGTCGAACTATGAAAAAATATAAAAACATTCTAATATTAGCCGGCGGTGACAGCACTCGTTTCTGGCCTTTAAAAAATAAAAACCTTTGGAAATTCCTGGGAAAATCGTTAATTCAACATCTATTGGAAAAAAAACCCTCGCAGCTTAATTTGGCTCAATATGCTAATCAAATAACTATTGTAACCAATAAGAATAACCAGGACCAAATTCAACATATAGCTAATTTAACCTTACATGAAAGTCGTATCAAGGTAATTTCTCAAAAAGAAAATTTAACCGGGCAGGCTGGCGCAATTCTCTCTGCTAAAAATTTAATTAAAGGAGAGGTATTGATTTTGAATGCAAACGATATTTTTGATCTAATTTATCTTGACTACATGCATGCTTATATTATTGATAAAAAGCCTGCAGCTCTACTTTTAGCCCAACAAGTAAATAAATACTTTCCCGGAGGATATCTTAAATTAGAACAGGAAAAAATATCAGAGATTATCGAGAAACCGAAACCGGGAAAAGAACCATCAAATTTGGTTAGACTCGTTGTAGATTATTTTTCCGATTTTGAGGCTTTGGTTAAAATTTTAGAAAATACAAATTCATCCAGAGACGATTTGTATGAAAAAGCAATTAACCAATACATTAAAGAAACAAAAAAAGTGGGTTACCTGGTTTATGACGCACAACATCATTGGTTTAGCTTAAAATATCCCTGGCATGTTATCCCTTTTACGAATTATTTTTTAAGTTCATTAAATAAAGATGTGGTCCTGGGAAAAAAAGTTAAAATTGCCAAAACGGCTAAAATAGTCGGTCCTTGTTTTATCGGTGATGACACAGTTATAGGTGATTTTACTCTGGTGCGTCAAAGTCATATAGGAAAAAACTGCCAAATCGGAGGCTATTCAGAAGTAACACGATCATATCTTTCTGATGGTATCTGTCTCCATCGAAACTATGTGGGTGATTCTGTTTTAGATAGCAATGTTCAAATGGGTGCAGGAGCATCCACGGCTAACTTTCGCTTTGATGCAAAATCGGTAAAATCACTTATCGGGAAAGATAAAATTGATACAGGATTGTCAAAATTAGGCGCAATAATTGGTAAAAATTCAAAAATTGGCGTCAATGCAACTTTACTACCGGGAGTAAAAATCGGAAAAAATACATTTATAGGACCTGGAGAGACTGTATATGAGGATGTTGAAGATAACAAGTTTATCTTAAATGGAAATAAACAAGATAATAAATTAGGAATTAGATATTAGAAATTTATGAAGAAAGTAACTGTTATAGGAGGCGGTACTGGCACTTTCGTCGTCCTTTCCGGTCTTAAAACCTACCCTCTTGATTTGGGTGTTATCGTCACCATGATGGACTCCGGAGGCTCAACCGGCAGGCTGCGAGACCAGCTGGGAGTTCTGCCGCCTGGAGACTTAAGACAATGTTTGGTTGCACTGTCGGAAGCTCCGCTGTTGTGGAGAAAACTCTTTCTCTATCGTTTTGAATCTGGCGATTTTGCCGGTCACAACTTCGGTAATCTGTTCCTCTCCGCTTTAGAAAAAGTCTGCTCAAACTACGATGAAGTAATCGATACTGTTTCCTTTGTTCTAAAGATCAAGGGCAAAGTCATGCCAGTCACATTTGATAAAACAAACCTCTGCATTCAATATAAAAGCGGAAAAATTATAAAAGGCGAAAGCAACATTGAGGAGAACATCTACGAGTCAAGTCCTATCCAAAGAGCCTATCTTGAACCCTCGGCAAAACCAAATAAACAAACAATTG
>JACQRR010000075.1 GCA_016206365.1 Candidatus Roizmanbacteria bacterium
GACATGGATTGGTGGTATTATCACAGGATTTCGTGCCACAAGCAACTGGTATGGGAGTCGGCGAGGGGCCAGGAGTATTTGATAGGCTGGGAGTCGAGGTTGGTTTGGGCGTTGGAGTTGGGGTCGGTGTTCCGTCGCCAGGAGTTGAAGTTGGTGTCGGTGTCAGAGTTGGACCTGGGCTGCCGGTAGGTGTCAAGCTCGGCGTTGGTGTTCTTGTTGGTGTAGGAGTCCTGTTATCATCATCGTCGGTCGGTGTCGGTGTACTAGTCGGCTCAACTCCTGTTGGTGTCGGCGTTGAAGGAGGCGGCGTATCGGTTGGTGGCACCCCACAAGCTTGAGGAAAGGCGTAAAAACCTCCAACCCAGGTCGAGTTGGTATTACAGCTCTCGTCCCAACCGCCGCCGTCGCTCTCCACTCTTACCTCGCCCTCTTTAGCCTCTCCGTCTTTTTTTTCGCCATCTTTATCGTCATCGTCGTCAGCTTTTTTAACCGCCTTTAGTTTTAAATCAATTTGTAGCGAACCACAGGCGCCCTCTGGTTGTTCGGCGGTAACGGTAATTATCTTTTGCTCTTTTTTGCCCAATAATAATTCCTTGTCTTCTTTGTGGGCATTGGCTGTACATGTCTGCTGATCATTTAAAGGGCAAGCGAACCAACCCGAGCTAAGCTTCACTCTCTTTTTATTATCGCTTTTATTCTCAAGCGGTACCTGAATCGAATACTTGTTCCCCTCAACCTTTTCCGATCCCGATATTGGAGGACCCAATTTAACATCACAAGCGCTTGCTTCTCCGCTTAAGTAAGCAGGTACTGCTTTTCGAATCGGCCTTCGAAGAACTAGAAGATAACCAACCATCCCTACACCGATCGTGAGAAAGACAATAAGGCTAAATAGCATCTTATTTGACAGAGAAAAAGATTTTTTCTTTGGGGGTAGCTTAGCTATATCAAGAGGGGTGTAATTATTTCCTTCTTCACTCATATATCTTTTCATTGTTAACAATTTTTCAAGAGAATGCAATAGGAAATGGTTTATAATAGACTATTGAGGATAGAAGATGGAAGATGGATAAGGAAGCTGGAGGATAGAATATAGAAAATTCTCAATCATCAACCTTCTATCTTCAAAAATCTACCATCTATTCTCTAGCTTCTATCGTCTAACTGTGCAATCAGTCAAAGATATTCTCAAACAATTTGATCCGCTGAAAGACAAATATATCTCTAGGGAGTTCCAGGCATTCGGAGTTCACCTTGCTCAAAAACTTCAAGATGAAAAACACAAAAGTCTATATATTAAATTAGCCAAGACGATTCACCGTCCCGTACTTGAACAGGCGTTGCGATATGTGATTGACTCAAACGCCAGAAATAAAGCAGCGCTTTTTATGTGGAAACTCAAAGAGATAGGAGCCTTTAAAAAATCCCAAATCCAAAGTTCTAAATCTCAAAAAAATCCCGAGTTCAAATGAGTCATTATTTATCTGATTTTTGAGATTTTGGACTTATTTGGAGTTTGGGATTTGGTCATTGAGATTTAAAGGCTTACCCACTTAAATCCATATGGTTCTAAAACATATGTTTTATCTTCAAACTTTACTTCTACCTTTTGCCTCGACACGTTGTGCAATGCCAAAACTCGATCTTCATCTTCGCCTCTTAAAACTGCGAAGATCCTATTATCGAGCTCAAGTATCTCTTGTTTAGAGTTTGGATGAAAGGCTGAATTTAAAGACCTTGTTCTCAATATTTTGCAAACAGCAGAAAAAACCTTTATTTCTTTAGTTTCTTTATTGGCTAATATCTTCTCTAACTGATGTAAATTTAAATTTTTCCTATTTATATCTCTTTTAATTCTGGTCTTTTTATATCCTTCCAGATTATTCTCAGTGCCAAAGAACAGGTGATAGTAAAGAGCTGGAACGCCGGCCAAAGCCAGGCATATCGCTATCGAAGTCAAAAATTTCTGAAAAGCAGACTCAAACATCTCATCTTTTCTGTTTAGAGCAGACCACCAGGTAGAGTTCATTTCATAGACGGTCCTTTCACCTGTTGATAAAATTCTTTCCGATAACTTCCCTCCGTTTTCAATTATTTGGTCAAGCAATAACTCGATTTGGTTTTCAGGTAGGATTCCTTTTGCGCCTAAAATTCCTATGCCGTCGTGCGTCGAAAGAAAATTAAAAAAAGTTGTCTTATCCGAAGAGCTTTTTAACATTTTTGCCCAAGAAGTCAGATGGTTTGCTTTTCCTGTGTAAAACGCGTTTAATATTAGAGGCGGGAGCGAAAAATTGTAGACCATCTGTGATTCATTCTGCCCGTCGCCAAAGTAGGTAATATTATCTTCGTAGGGAACGTTTGTTTCTGTGATTATTATAGCTGAAGGACAAACCAGATCTAAAATATTGCGAAAAAGAGAAACGACCGCATGTCCTTCTGGCAAGTTTTTACAGTCGGTTCCCAACTTTTTCCAAATATAGGCAACCGCGTCCAAACGAAAAACCCTTATACTTTTTGCCAATAGATTTAGCAGTACTCTTATGATTTCTATCAATACTTCTGGGTTGTGATAATTTAGATCTACTTGATCTGTTGAGTTTTCGACGCTGAATGTGGTCCAAACCCATCTCTCTCCCCTTGCCGTCTGAAATGGAGAAAGAAGAGAGGTAAATCGAGGACGAAAGACTTTTTTTAGAGCCTCATGAGGAATATTTGACTTTTCAAAGTGGATAAAATAATTCCAGTATTTTTCATCTCCGGCTAAAAATTTCTGGAACCAGTCGTGTTTTACCGAGACGTGATTAAGAACTAAATCTGCCATCAGGCGATAATTTTTGCCGATCTCTTGGACATCTCCCCAACTGCCAAACTCTTTTTTTACTTGGTTATAATCCATAACCGAAAATCCCCTATCCGAAGAATAAGGAAAAAAAGGGAGTATATGGACGCCACTTATTGCACCTTTAAGGTGTAGATCGAGAAATTTTGAGAGAGTTTTTAAAGTGACACTAGTTGTCATTCTGGCACTTCGACTCTGCTTAGTGTCTTGAGCCGATTCGGTCTGAGCCTCACGGTCGAAGACTTGTCGAAAGACTTGTCCAGAATCGATTTCCTGAAATGAATCAGCATAGGTTATAAGAAAAATATCTTTCTCATCCCAAAAGGCTCTGTCTTCACAGACAATTTTCGCCTTAACTTCATCAATTATTTTCTTCAACTTCTTCTCAACTTCTTTTGCCTTTTCTTCACCATAGAGAAAAATTAGTTTTTCTAACATTGAAGAATATTTATCCACGAAGAATATATTATCACATTTTCTCAATTGCTAAATCTCGATATTTTATCCTATTTTACAGCCACATATATCACCGATTCGGTGATATATGGTCTACTATAAACCCTCTTACAAGTCTAAAAATCTTATTTTGTAGCACATAATCCATTGCTTGCCACAACAACCTTTTTTCCAACCGCAGCGGTTGATTATTCACTTGGTAAATAGCTTCAAATTAGACTAAACCTTGCATTTTGTGGCTTATAATCCATTGACTCATTGTCTTTATAGTCTCATGATTATTTAATGAACCGAAGAAATATTTTTGAGCAGGGTGAAATTTTTCATATCTGCAATAAGAGCATTGCCAACTATGGAATCTTTAAGGACTTGAACAATTGTCAAAGATTTATACAAGCATTAGACTTTCAGAACGGTCACAAATATGATAAGAATCTAGCCAGTTATTTAAAAAGACACAAAGATTATAGCCCTCAACTCTTAGAATTTGATAAAAACTCTCTAATTAAATTTATCAGTTACTGCATAATGCCAGACCATTATCATTTAGTTATTAAAATCTTAAAAGGAAAGATCCTGTCAAAATATATTAATGACGTAGAAAATAGTTACTCAAGATATTTCAATATTAAGTTTGATCGAAAAGGTCCTCTCTGGCAAGATAATTTTAAAGCTATAAGAATCGAAACCAATGAGCAACTATTGCATGTTGTGCGTTACGTTAATATCAATCCTACAACTTCGGGGCTAGTTAGAAAACCTGAAGATTGGAAATACTCATCGTACAGAGATTTAATTTCAAGTCCAAAGTACCTCAAGAAAATAATTAAAGAAATATCTATAAGTGACAACAAAAAATTTAAAAAATTTTGTGAAGATAACGTCGATTATCAGAAGAAACTCCGACTAATAAAAAAGCAGTTACTAGAGTAACTCCATAAAACTTAACCTACCAATCTTTTTTCCAACCGCTGCGGTTGGAAAAAATGGCTTGGTAAGAGTATAAAGCCAATAATACAGTCTAAAAATAGCCGTGGGCCCAGTAGGATATTGAGCTTATCCCCTTTTCCGTTAAGTATTCAGTTTTTGACTTAACTGATTCCTCGTCTTCAAACCAAACAATATGGTAATCGATTCGGTAGATTAGTTGTTCGTCTGGAGTCGGAGAAGAAATAATATAATTGATTTCTGTTTCGTGAGAATATTTATCTCTTTTAATGACACAATTTTTAAATTCACATTTTTGGAGAAATTTTTCTCTGATTTGGTTTAGAGTTAAGGCTTTAGCTTGACTAAAAGGTCGTTTTTTTTCGTCGACCAACCAATCATA
>JACQRR010000076.1 GCA_016206365.1 Candidatus Roizmanbacteria bacterium
GAATTAGATATTAGAAATTTTCTAGCTATGATTACCTATAATCCCGATCTAAAAATTTTCTGTTCCACTTTGATAAACGATGACCGTTATTTCTCAGGTTTTAGTAGCCGGGATCAGGGTGATGCTCGAAATATTGACAATATTATTAAGTATTTTAATCAGCAATATATTTCCTTTAAGAGACTTATCATCTTGGAACAGATCCACTCGACGAACATCGAAGTATTCCAGGAGTCAGAGTATCAGGAACAAGTAGAAAAACTTGAAGATAAAGACGGAGTTATTACCAATCTACCAGAAGTCATTCTCATCGTCAGAAATGCCGACTGTGTTCCACTTGTCTTTTTAGATAAGTTAAAAGGCGTCATTGGAATTTCGCATCAAGGCTGGCGTGGAAGCTTAAAAAAAATGTCAATAAAAATGGTAGAACAAATGACACAGCTAGGAGTTGAAAAAGAAAATCTTAGAGTGGCTATCGGTCCTGCAATTGGAGCCTGTTGTTATGACGTTGACGATGATCGATACTATAGCTTTTTGCAGGAGTTTGACGGATACTCTGACAAAATATTTTTTAAAAAAAAAGGCCGCTGGCACCTTAGTCTACCGCTGCTAAATTACTTGCAACTCCTCAACTCTGGTGTAAAAAAAGGAAACATTGATTTTTTCCCATTCTGTACAAAGTGTGACAGGAAGCGTTTTTTCTCTCGTCGGAGAAGCAAAACAGAAAATTTTGAAAAAATGTTTAACTTTGTAGTTAAAATAAAATAATAAGTTTAATTAATCCATTGAACAAAATCACACCCGGTCGAAACTCTTTCCTCTGGATCCCATTTGTTGGTTGAGCATTTTTTTAGTTGTTTTCCGCTGGCGGATGTATATAGCATTAATTTGTTGCCACATTTTGGACAATCTTCATTTAAATTCTCGGTTGTTCCCTTTAACCATTCCACATAGTCACAACCGCTTGATGTTCGAGTTTGCGGATCCCATTTGTTGGTCGAACATCTTTTCAATCTCTTATCAAAACGCGTGACAACTAAAAGCAGAGGCGATCCGCACTTTGGGCATTTTTCATCTAATTCTTTAGGCGAAACGTCAAACCATTTTACATAAGGACAGCCTTCAGCTTTTTTTGTCGTTGGATTCCAACTACCTGTTGAACACCTCTGCATCTGCCTTCCCGATTTCGTAGTCATTATCTCCCCCAATGGCGAACCACATCTTGGACAAGTGTTATTTGAATCTGCTATATCTTGCATAATTTCTTTTTGGAACAAAAATACCTCGTAAACATGCTTCAAGGTATTTATATATGAAAAATTGAATAAAATCAATGGCTAATTACCCTCAATTATCCGATGAAGATTGTATAATAAAGATTGGTATGTTAAATCAAACTAAAAAAATATTTATCGTCGGTATAAAAGGAGTGGCTATGACAAATTTGGCATTAATATTGAAAAAAATGGGTAAAAAGGTAAGCGGATCCGATGTTAAGGAAGAATTTATAACTGACAGCTTACTCCAGAAAAACATGATACCTTTTCAAGAAGGTTTTGACCCTCGTGATCTTCCGAAGGAAACTAGTCTTGTTATATATTCCTCCGGACATCAAGGACAAAACAACCCTCAAGTTTTGGCAGCCAAAAAAAGAAAGATTAAAACTACAACTCAAGCGGAATTTTTAGCTGAATTGCTAAAACAGTTCAAAACAAAAATTGCCGTCTGTGGCTGCCATGGGAAAACTACAACCTCTTCTCTGCTTGCTTACGCCCTTTTGAAATTGGGAGCCAGTCCAAGCTACATGGTCGGCAGTTCCTCATTTAACAGCTATCCAGGTGGAGATTATAAAGCCAACGACTACTTTGTCGTTGAAGCAGACGAATATGGAGTAAATCCACCCTATGATATAACTCCAAAATTTAGCTTGCTTAAACCAGACTCTATTCTTTGCACGAACATCGACTTTGACCACCCCGACGTCTACAAAAATATTGAAGAAGTAAAATTTGCCTTTCTAAAATTTTTTCAAAAGTTTAGAGTCGATAGTAAAAAAAACTACCATCTTGATACGATCGTATCAAGATGGTCAAAATCACCCTTAATTTTTTGCGCTGATAATAAAAGCCTAATGTCTTTAGCGAGAAAATTACCGCGAGCATCTTATTTGACATATGGATATAATTCATCTTCCGATCTAAAGATCATCAATATAGGCATAAATGAAAATGGTTCTTCTTTTATGTTACAGCTCAAAAATCAACGCCATTCTGGATTGTCCAGAATCGATTCTGTCGCGATTCAATTGGGACCCAGAATGACTATAAAATTATTTGGTGAAAAAAATATATCTAATGCTGCCGGAGTAATTTTAACTCTATTACAGGTTGGATTTTCTGCTGAAAAAATAAAAGAAGCTATTAAAGATTTTAAAGGGGCAAAAAGAAGATTCGAGCAGGCATATGTCAAGAATGACACATTCCTCTTTGACGATTACGCCCATCACC
>JACQRR010000077.1 GCA_016206365.1 Candidatus Roizmanbacteria bacterium
CATAGAGCTTACCTTCTTTTTTATTCTTTCTTGCTTCTTCAAGTTCGCTTACCTTAGCTTCTGGACTGTCAATATTGTCCTGATAGAATCTCTCGGCAACAAAGCGGGATTCAAGGTGGGAGGAATCGATGTCTTCGGGGGGGTGGGATGGTCGGCGAGCAATCTCTTCTAATCTTTCTGCCTCTCTTATTTGTTGCAATGCTTCATCAGAAATAGCTGCTTCAGGTTTCTTATCCCCCTCTGGTAAATTTAACTCAAATCTTTCAGAGTTTAAAATTCTGTCTGCTATTTCCCAATCTCTACCTTCACTACCTGCAAACGCATGTCTTGAACGAAATTGAAAAAAAGCTTGGGCCTCAAAAGCTTTTCTTGCCTCAAGATATTTTGGGTCTTTATTTATCTGATCGGCATGGGCAGCATTAAAAGACTTTAGACTACCGTGTAATATGGCGAGATCTTTGTAGATATCAGCTTTTTTTGCATTATCGGGTTCTCCCGCAGCTTGAGATTCTAAAAAACTAATCAGTCCCTCCACTGCAATTCCTTCTCGGCTGGTAAATTCCTGACCGCTTTTGGGATCTCTTAAATTATGAGTTATTGTTCTCTGTCCTTTATCTAAGGCTTCTTCTTTTCCTTTTTTAGTGCATTCTTCATAGCGAAATAGCTGAAGCATCTGATCCTCATTTAAATCAGGGGTAGCCGCTAAACTCTGCATTGCTTGATCATAAGCAGCAAAACTGCGGTTAAAAACTTCAAGAACCGAGGGTTTACCGCCTGCTTCTGGTGAGGGCGCTGGACGGCCAATTTCAGCCGCTTTAGGTGCATCGCTCATTTATTTTTTAGTTTTTAACTATAACAATAAATAACTCGAATTACCGAGATATAAGATTATTATTATGAAATTCAGAATCAAAGTCAATAGAAAAAGAAGCAATTACGAACTTTTTTTCTTAGTTAAAAGGGTGTTTATTAGTCTAACTAATTTGATTCGCCAAAAATTACCTTCATAACTAAAGGATCTTCTCTCTTTGGCGACAGCATCTATCAATCCCAGTTCTCGATCAACTTGCCACAACTTCTGAATCTGAGCAATCGATTCGGATGATAAATTTTCCACAAACCATAATAAGCCAAGTCCGTGAATTCCAATCTGACCATTTTCAAATTCATAAATTCTAAAGTCAAGATTCCGGTTGCTGTCGATAGTGTATCGTTCCCAATTTAAATCAGCTATACTTTTCTGCGGCAATTCTAAATCAGGATTGGTTAGAGTTCTAACTCTTTGCCAGGGAGTAGTTTCAACTTTTTCCTCGTTGGTCTTATTGATAAAGTCAACACAATCTTTTAATGGATAGCCTGACAATAATCCGGCGGCTAGATCAGCTCTTTTTTGATCCGGACTGGAAATCAAATTAACTATTTCTAAAACAATTTTATCTCTTGATAACGTTTCGGCTAATGATAAACCAAGCGCTACTTGATGTTTACGAAGTATCAACTCAGCTGCTTTCAGGTTTACCATCAAGATTAATCCATCATTATTTCTCAAAAAACAGAAGCCGTCTTTAATTTCTCCACCTGCTTTATTTAAACAGTCATTGAGAAAAGGACCCTCACCATGTTCTAAGCTTGAAATAGGTTGTAACCCGACCAAACAAGAAACAGGCCGTGCGCTAGTTAAAATCATCTTTTCGATCTTGTCCTCAGAATTTGCCATAAGCGCTTGCCAATTTTTAAAACCTTGCCGGTAGACTTCTGCTTCTTCAGCTGATAAAAAATTAGCTTCTCTATCCTCTATAATTCTACGCTCTCCTAAAAACACACTTCTTACTGTTGGATTTTTTTTATTTGGTTGTCTGTCGAAGTCATTTTTTAAAGAAGCAGAAGATTGAGATCTTTCATTAGCTTGCCTTAATTCTGTCATGTTTTGCAGACTTATTGTTTAGGTAAAAATTTCTCCAACCGTAGGTCTTAGAGAAGCAACTCTTTTGGGGCTAACTTCTGGTTGAACTGAAGCTATCCTTTCAGGCATACCAGACCTATCGCTCATTTATTTTTTAGTTTTTAACTATAACAATAAATAACTCGAATTACCGAGATATAAG
>JACQRR010000079.1 GCA_016206365.1 Candidatus Roizmanbacteria bacterium
ATATATGGATACACTCTCAAATAATTCTCAATCAAATTCGGTTTTTCGTTTCGTTTTACTTTTAGTCGTTATCGTTTTTGCTTTTTTGTTATTTTTTCTCTACCAGACAAAAAAAAAGCCTGGAGTGCAGCCGCCTATTTCAACAATTGTCAGCCCCCCAACTCCAGTAGTTACAACAGCCGGTTCTTTTTCCCTCCAATCTGTTACGAGAGATATGACAGCAGCGCTTGATAAAGCCTTAGATTTGGATATCGTTGCCAGTTCGGACCAAAAGTCAATTGTTGGGTATGACGTGGTGGTAAAGTTTGAAGAAGGCGCTGTCGAAATTCTTTCGGCAACTTCACTTCTACCAGATTTCGTTGTATATCTCACGCAAAAAAGCGACCATTATATTGTAACCGGCGCCAAAAAACCCGAAAGTAGTGAGCCTACAGTATATGATAATACTTCTATTCTTCGACTTACAGTTATGCCAAAAAAAACAGGTCCGTTGACCATCTCGCTCGCTGATAAACTAGGCATTGAAAAAAGCCAAATGGTCGATGAAAAAACCCAGATTTTGAAACCTGAAGTTGGAGCGATAACGATTGAAGTAAAATAGACGATGGAAAATAGAAGATAGAAAATTCTATCATCTACTATCTACCATCTATCGTCAAATTAATAAAATGAAAAAACTTTTGTTAGGAACGATTCTGATTATTAGTTTTTTTTTATTTTCAGCTTCTCTAGTGGGTCAAATACATGCAGCCTTTTTAAATTTTGACAAGGCGACGGTTTTAACCAGCCTAGAAGAAGCCTTTGAAATTCAGGTGATTGTTGACGGTGGTTCGGATCAAATCTCTTCAACCGACGCATACATCATTTACGATGCGAGTCTTCTCGAAGCCCAAGCCATAACTCCCGGAAACTTTTTCCCAACAGTTGTCAACAATATTACCTCTGGAAAAGTATATATTGCTGGATTAGTCGACAATCCAGCCACATATAAAACCGGATCTGGAACGGTTGCAACAATTACCTTTAAAGCTCTAAGTCAAGGTTCAGGGACGCTCTCATTTGATTGTCAAGAAGGAGTATATAATAGTTCTAAAATTATTAAAAACGACCTCAACGCAACGAATATTATCGACTGCAACCAAAACGGTACAAGCTCGATGACTGTCGGTAGCAGCCTAACAGGCGGTAAAATAGCAAGCCCCTCGGCATTACCCAAATCAGGGATATTTGAGAATTTTTCCAAAGTAGCAGTGCCGGGTATGATTTTATTATTGCTTGGAGGAGCGTTGAGAATAATACTCTAACTGTATCAAAATATGTTTAAGACGCCAAAAATAATTGCTATCATTATAGGAGGTATATTTTCAATTGCTATTCTAGTTGTGGGTTTTAGCGTTATTCGCTCGGGCCGGGCTGAAGATCAGGCGCCTCGCGACGTTGTAGTTTCAGATATCACGACAAATTCTGCAAAAATAAGCTATGCAACTGGGACAAAAACCCAGGGAGTTGTGGAGTATGGTCTAACCCCTACAGCTTTAAACTTGCTAGCTCCCGAAAGCGAGTCTGACACGAACCACGAGATTGACTTGACGCTTTTATCAGCAAGCACCACCTATTATTTCCAGATCTCCATTGGCGGGAAAAAATACGATAATGCTGGTGTTCCTTGGACTTTTAGCACAAATTCGTCTGATGAATCTGATTTCGAAGAGGTAAGTCTGACTCCAACGACTCGTCCGACCCCTATTTCTCGCTCAGTGATTCCCAACCCAGAGAATCCCTGTGATGAGGTTATTTGTGAAAAAATAAAACTAAAATTAGGAGAAGGCTGCAGCACTCAAGATTATACAAGATGCATCAAAAAACAATCGCCGACCTCTGCCCCGTTGACTACCCCGTAACAATATAAAATAGCAAATATCAAATAGCAAATATACATATTAAATATCAAATATATTTTATTTTTGCTATGTATATTTGACACTTCGACTTGGCTCAGTGTCATCTCTTCGAGCCTGAGCCACCTCAGAGCCGAAGGCCTGAGTTTGTCGAAGGATGATTTTTTATATTTAGTATTTGATATTAGATTACTCCTCCTCCAATCCCCGCCGGAATAAAAAGGCCAAGAAGAATAGAGACAATCGGCCGAATAATTAAATCCAGAAGCGAGGCTCTTCCGAAGGGAAAGATGAGCATGATAAGAAAAATCATCCCGTAGCGCTCCAGTTGGTACCATTCTCTAGCTTTTTCATCGGATAATATGCCGCCGACGATCTTAAATCCGTCCAGAGGATGGATGGGCAAGAGATTAAATACGCCGAGTATGACATTTAAAGAAATGATCGGGGCAAGTAAGAAGTAGCCGATGCTATTCAGAGATTTGAGTTCTGATAAAATTATCAATCTTAGAACAATAGACAGCAGTGAAGCCAAAATAAAATTAGAAAAAGGGCCAGCCAGCGAGATTATGGCAGCGTCTTTCCTTGGGTTTTTCAAGTTAAAAGGATCAAATCCGACAGGTTTTCCCCAGCCAAAGCCAAAAAATAGCAAAAATAAAAGCCCCAAACCGTCAATATGAACCAGAGGATTTAACTTTAACCTGCCCGCCAGTCTAGGCGTTGGGTCGCCGAGATAGTCTGCGGCAAAAGCATGCGAGAATTCATGAACAGCAATCGCCACCAATAAGGCAATAAGATAGACAAAAAAGAGAAGGGGATTGGTGAAAAGATATGACAACATAGGACTTCCACTAATTAATAGCAAATTACCACGAATTCATAAATTAGCGGAAATTCGCTATCATTCGTGGTAATCCTTCATCTTTGATTTATATTCTTTATTATGATATTATACTGTAACTATGAACAAATGTTATCACTGCGGAAAAGGAGTATTATTTGGCCGTCGCCATACTCACCATCGAGGCGTTGCCGGCGGTCGCTGGAAAAAAAGGGCTCCCAAAACAGCGCGAATCTTTAAGCCAAACCTCCAACATGTTGACATCATAGAAGATAGAGAACTCAAAAGAGTAAAACTTTGTATGAAATGTTTGAAAAGGATTAAAAAAGACGTGAGAGAGGGTAAAAGGCCTTTTCTTCAATTAGTAACTTTTACTCCTAGACAAAAAGTTTCTTCTGAACTTTCTCAAACAGCTATAGCCGCTTAGTATCTATAGCTACCGCAAAACAAAATGTCATTCCTGACTTGATCAGGAATCCAGAATATTAGTCTGGATTCCCGCTTTCGCGGGAATGACAAAAAACGACATCCTGTTTTTCGCTAACTATAGTATAAAGTATTAAATATGGTAACCATATCCTGTTTTTTGATTTTATACTAGATACTTAATACTAAATACTAACTACTTTTCTTCCTCTGCTATTCCCGCCACAGCCTGAATTATTTCTGTGCTACAATAAGAATATGCTGCTTTCGAAAAAAAAGAGGTACTTACAAATAGCTCTAAACTCGACAATGGACGAGGCATTTCAGATCATCCAAAATCTTCCGGTCAGCGATAGGATACTTCTTGAAGCAGGAACTCCGCTTATAAAAGAATTTGGCGCAGAAGCAATACGAAATCTCTATGATTGGTGGGGTAATAAGACACATCCTCACAATGTATTTCCCTACATCGTAGCCGATTTTAAAACTATGGATAGAGGAGAGACGGAAGTCCGAATAGCCAAAAATGCTGGCGCTTCAGCTGCCGTCTGTCTTGGTCAGGCGCCGATTGAAACAATCAATAGTTTTGTCGAAAGTTGTGAAAAAAATGAGCTGGATAGCATGGTGGATATAATGAACATTGAGTACCCTATCAAAATATTGAGGAAACTTAAGAAGCAGCCCGATGTTGTACTGCTGCACCGGGGAGTTGACGAGGAAAAATTCAACAAAGACAAACCGATTCCCTATATCCAAATCAACAAAGTGTTAAGCGCCTACAACGTTCTTATCTCAATTGCGGGCGGCGACACAATCCGCGAAGTTCAGAGAGCTGTTTTTAATGGAGCAAACATCGTAGTTGTCTGGAAAGAATTTTATCATTCGACAGATTTCACAAGTCAACTCGCAGAAGGGTTTTTGAAGGAGATAAAATAGAATCTTGTGGTCATGCTGAATCCGTTCGCTATCGCTCAGGACTATAGCTCGTTTCGGCATCTGTTTTTCTAAAATCAGATCCCGAAATAAATTCGGGACGACAGAAAATTATTTGTTAATCTTTTCTGTCATTTTTTTAAAACCCTCAATCACTTCAATTGGAATTGCAAAAATAACCGTATTGGCTGGATTGGCGGTTGTTGATTCGATAGTTTGGAGTGTGCGAAGAGAAATTGCTCCGCTTTGGGAAAGCATGGCCATGGCTTTATTTAACTTCTCGGAGGCGCTTAGTTCTCCTTCAGAGCGAATAATGGTGGCTCTCCTTTCTCTCTCGGCCTCGGCTTGCTTTGCCATAACACGTTTCATATCCGCCGGTACTTCTATATCTTGGATTTTAATGGCAGTGACATCGGTCCCCCAGTCGGTAGTTTCCTTATCTACTATGGTTTTTATTTCGTCTGCAATCTTTTGCCGCTCGCCCAAAAGAGTGTCAAGTTCAACGCCGCCTATGACGTCTCGAAGAGCCGTTTGAGCGTATTGGGTTATGGCATAAGTATAATCCTGTATTTTTAAAACTGCGTCTTCCGGTTTTGTTACCTGAAAATATACCACAGCATTGATGCCAACCGGTACGTTATCTTTGGTGATCACTTCCTGTTGAGGAATATCAGAGGTGGTGATTCGCATATCAACCTTAATTACTCTTTGTAAAATAGGTAGCAAAATATTTAGTCCCGGATTCAGAATGCCAGAGAACTGTCCTAGGGTAAGGACGATTCCTCTCTCATACTGATCTATGATGATAAGAGTTTTTAACAAGAGAATGAAGCCGATTACAAGAAGTGGTACTAAAAGAAACTCCATATTTACATTAAGACAAAATCAGATCATTTTGTCAAGAGTTTTTTTAACTCCCCTTCTTTTTCCTCGTAGAGTAACGTATTTTGTTCTAAAGCCCTCTGGGTAAAAAGTACACCCCTGAGGTGATCTATTTCGTGTTGGATGACAAGAGCCTTAAATCCCGAAAACCATTTTTTATGCTTTTTACTAGTAAGATCTTGGTATTCAAGAAATATTTTATCGTCTCTCTTTATAGCGCCCCAGATTTTTGGGATAGAAAGACATCCCTCGAGTTTGGTTTTACTTTTTGGTTTTTTGACTATTGAAGATGGAGGATTGAGGATGGATTTTGAGGATTGATGGTGGAAGTTAGAATTTTTTTCTATCTTCAATTTTCCATCTTCATGATCCATCTTCCATCTTCCATCGTCTACCGTCTGTACCAGAATTATTCTTGGGTTCACAAACACCTCTGTTTTTGCTTTAGGCACTGGTTTGATAATGAACAGAGCTTCATTAATGCCAACTTGCGGAGCAGCCAGCCCAACGCCTTGAGGGTTTACTTGCGCTCTAAGAGTCTGATCCATATCTTTGACCAATTTTTTAAGCACACCGTCAAATCGTTCAATTTTTTTTGCGGTTGTTGTTAGGATAGGGTTGGGAACGGTTATAATCTTTAGCATGGAGTTTATTATATAATAAAAACAATAGATGATACGAATCTACAAACGAATGCGAATGTTGCGAATGTGCTAATCATGTCATTCCTGATCTAATCAGGAATCTATTAAATTTCTGGATTCCAGCTTCCGCGGGAATGACATTACTATTAGCATATTTGTAGATTAGCATAAAGATTCGTAGCATTCGTATCACATATATGAAATTATCTTTGTGCATAGCGACATTTAACGAAGAGCAAAATATCCACTATCCTCTTGACTCCGCTTATGATTTGGTCGATGAAGTTGTGATTGTTGATGGTGGATCGACGGATAAAACCGTTGAAAAGGCAAAATCTTATGGAAGAAAAGTAAGAATTTTTATTGAAGACAATCCTCCGATGTTTCACATCAACAAACAGAAAGCCATCGAGCGGGCAAAAGGGGAGTGGATACTTCAGTTGGATGCGGATGAAGGACTGTCCGATGAATTAAAGAAAGAGATTGAAAATATTGTCATGTTGAGCGGAGCGAAACATCTCTCGCGAATGCGAGAAAATAACTCAAACAAGTTGAGAGATTCTTCGGCTTCGCCTCAGAATGACAAAGAGGTCGCTTATTACCTTCCTCGTAAAAACTTCTTCCTCACGCGATTCCTGATGAAAGGCGGTCAGTACCCCGACTATACTATTCGTTTATACCGAAACGGCTACGTGAGATTTCCCTGTAAAGATGTGCATGAAAACGTTGAGATAATAAGTCAAAAGTTAAAAGTCAAAAGTCAAAAGTTTAAAAATCAAGAAGGTGTTAGAACCTCCGAGGTTGAGGAGGACTCCGACGTTACGTCGGAGGACGGGAAAACCTCGGAGGTTAATTTGAAGATTGGCTATCTAAAGAATCCTATTTTACACTACGCCGACCCGGACTTTTCTCGTTACCTTCAGCGTTGGGACCGCTATACTACTCTTGAAGCCGAACAATTAGCAAAAAAATTCCATCCTCCAACTTCTATCTTCCATCTTCTGCTTATGTTCATCGATTACTTTATAATCAAACCATCCCTATGGTTTATCTTGACCTATATTAGACACCTAGGCTTCCTCGACGGCTTTCCCGGCTTTGTCTTTGCCCTTTTTTCCTCAATCCGATTTTGGGCTATCTACGTAAAATTCTGGCAGCTGCAGATAAATAATAATAAATTTATACCATCTTGATACGATCGTATCAAGATGGTAGTTTTTCCTAAAGCTTGACAAAATCAGCTAGCTATGTATCATGAAAATATGTATCTGAAGAAAACACTTCTCATATTATTATTTACAGCATTTTTTTTAACCCCGGCTTTTTTGTTAGCTCAAGAATTGCCTACCCCAACAGATGCTGGCCGAACAAGAAAAAAACTAAATGCGACTGGCACAAAAAAAAGTGAGGAATTTAAGTTGATATTTGATGAGAGAATAAAAGAAGCCTCGGAGAGTTTTAAGCAAAAAAGAGCGGAGCTTCAGCATAGGCTTGAGTCGATAGCTAACGAGAAAAAAAGAAAAGCAGTTTTATCTATAAATGATAAGATGGCAGATACAAATAGGCGGCGAAGCGAAAAAATGATGAATGCTTTAGTGAAGTTAAACTCTCTTCTTGACCGTCTCTCTCGAAAGGTAGAAACAGCTAAAACCAGAGGTACAGATGCAACGGCGGTGGAGCAGGCTATAGCCGATGCGCAAGCAAGCATTGAAATTGCCCAAGTTGTCGTAGTAGATCAGGCTGCAAAAGTCTATACGATTGAGATTGCCGACCAGCAAAGACTAAAAACTACAGTCGGACAGGCAGTATCTAAGATGAACTCGAAGCTACGAGCTGTTAAATCGCTCGTTATTGAGGCAAAACAAAAAGTTTCGAGAGCTGTCAAAGAAGCTGCGAGAGTGGGGATAGGAAAGATCGGCAAGAAAGTTACCGAAGCAACGCCCGCATCGACTTTGACGCCAATACCCTAGTTACAAATTCTAAGCACGAGATCCGAGATAGTTCGAATTCCGGATTTATAAAAAATGGATACAACCCAATCTCAAACACCACAACCGAATTTTCCCCTGCCGCCAGTTCAAACAAACTACATGCCTGATACTAACTTTTCAACCCCTTTGTCTTCAAGAGCACTTCTGCTACTGCAAAAATTCAAATTCCTCGCTCCGATATTACCCTTTTTTATACTGCTTCTGATTGCCGCTATGCTCCTTTTTTTTGCCAATCAACAATCACCAAGCAGAAATACAGAAGAGCCATTAATCAATCCAACTTCCACTCCTTCCCCACCGGCTTCTGAAGACGAACGAGAGTTACAGGCTATTGATACGGGTTTTGATAACAAAGATTTTGAAGACATTCAGTCAGACCTAAAAAGACTCTAAAGGTGGGAAGTTGGTATCACTCAATATACCTCCAATAACTTCTGTTGCTATCAAAAGGAAGAAAGGGATGGATTATAATGGCTGCTTTTTTGTCTTTAATCGATCCAACGTTGAATGTGTTATCTTCCCAGCTCATAACGGTCCAATCAAGCTCTTGTTTTATTTCCCAGGAAGCTGGCAGGCCAATTTTTTTATAAGAAATGAAGTAAGATAAAAAGGCGAGAATCTTAAGCAGAGTGAAGGTAAATTTAGCTTTGAGAGAGTAGGCCTTAATCGAACCGAAGCTTCTGATTAAAGGTATTTTTTTCTCTCTGGCGATTTCAGCGGTTATTTCTGCAACCGGCGAAAACGCCAGGGTGTGTTGATGCGAGTCTAACATCTTGACTTTAAATCCTGCCTTTTGCAGCTTTTTTAATTGTGCTTCGATCTCTCTCTGGATATGAATTTTTTTAACTCTGCCCAGGAGTAGTCTTAATAAAAAAATGACCAAAGGAAAGAATTGGTTATTTTTACCAACCAGCGATTTGATTTTTTTCCGGTGTTGGGCTGGTTTTCCCTCTATTAGGTTGATATGAAGTCCTAAAACAAACTTGTACTTAGGCTTTATCCAGTTTGAAAGCCTATGCAGACTTAGAGAACTTACCATGGTAGAGAGTACAGATAGTCCAAAGAGTTTATCGTTTTTAATAAGTCGAATAATACCTGAGTCAACCTTTTTATCATAGCCGAAATCGTCGCTGTAAAACTTTATCATATATAGGCATATCGAACTAATAATCGTTTCATGCCGATAAGCTTACGGAATTCCTCGATGGTCTCAACCGCACGGATAAGAAAGGAAAATCTCGTACCTCTGATCTCCTGTAAAGTTACTGGGAGCTCTTTAAACGAGTATCTTAGGTAATGGCACATAATCAAAAGTTCGCTATCAAAGAAGTGATTTTGGCTTTGCACCTGGTCGACTAAAGGCAAAATTAACTTTTTTCGTATAGCCTTCATGCCATGCGTATCAGTGAAAGGTACGTCAAAATAGATTTTGAGAAAAAGTTCGATAAATTTGCTTATTATTCTTCTTGCTAACGGTCTTTTGTCTTTTGATGTCCCCATATTTTTTGAGCCAATGATAATATCGTAGCGCTCCAAAAGTAGTAAAGACAGAACTAAAAAGTCTGTATCCCAGAAGTCGATATCAAACTGAACAACTATATCAAAACTTGCCTGTTTTAATCCTTCTCTGAATGCCTGGCCGTAAGAAGGACTGTCAAGATGAAATAATTTGACATGGCTATTTTGTTTTGCCAGTTTTTTGGCAATATGATAGGTTTTGTCCTGGCTGCCGTTTTCAACGAGAACTATCTCGTAATCTGAGTGGGGCAGAATTTTGTCGATTTCAAACATCAGTTTATTCAACTGGTTTTCTAGAATTTCCTCCTCATTGTAAACGGGAATAATAAGGGAAAAGCTTTTCATATAGCCTCGTATTATACCACATTTTGTCTTGTATTTCCATATTATAGGGTAAATCAGAAGAGATCGGACTATCGGAAAAATCAGATGCCAGATAGATCAGAATTTAAAATATTGCCATAAGAGTATGCGGCCGCATTATGTTTTAGCAATAATTTATTTTTGTCTATTTTTCAGGTAAGATTCGCTTGCATTAAAGTTAAACTATGCTATATTAAAAATATATGAATAATCAAAAGAAACCCTCTCGTTTCGGTTTGGGAGTTTTTCTAGGTACTATTCTTGGTGGATTGGCGGCATTTTTCCTCTCGCCAAAATCAGGCGAAGAGAATCGCGAAACAGTCTTAAAAAGGATGCAGGAACTCAAAAAATCTATTGAAAAGATGGAGATTGAAAAAAAGGTAAAAGAAGTTTGGGGAGAAGTGACAGAAGATGGAAAGAAAACTTTCCTTAAAGCCAAAAAACAGCTTCTAAAAAGATTTGATGAGTTACAGGAGAGCTGGCAAGACTTTGATCAAAAAAAATACGCTAAAATGGTAGAAGATGCTGTTGAAGATGCCAAATCGGAGACCAAGCTGACGGCAGAAAAATTAATGAAACTTAAAGATATGTTTGTGAGAGATTGGAATAAAATATTTGGTTCTGAAAAAAAATCCCAATGACCAAATCCCAAACTCCAAACAAATCTCAAATCCAAAATTTAAAAAATTTTTTTGAGTCATTGGGAATTGGAAATTGATTGGTCATTGGTAATTGGGATTTGGGATTTTGTTAAACCTTCCTCCCATATCTTTCTTTCGACAGTCTGATGATTTTCTCCTTATTTTCATTCTTCAACGCTGGCAAGGGTAGTGTAATTGCCGGAAAAGGAGCCGAGGTCATCCCGTCGATTGAAAGCTTAATAACTGTTTCAAATTTTCCCAGTGAAACCAGGTCGTTTTCAGTGTAGATTTCGGCAAACTCAAAAGTTAGAAGGTGGGCATCTCTGGCGCCCACGACAAAAGAGATCAGCGAGCCGACGTTGCCAAAAATGGCTTTTTGGACTTCTAGTTCAAGCTGTTCGATGTATTGATTGGCAAGAGTCAGTGCAAGTCTGTATTTTCTAGCTTCAGAGAGAATTTTAACGAACGAAGTCGTAGCAAAATTCTGAAACTCGTCAACGTATAAGAAAAAATCCCTACGTTCTTCTTCTTTTACAAAAGACCTGTTCATGGCAGCCAGCTGAATTTGGGTGATGATCATAGCTCCAAGAAGTGCAGCGCTGTCTTCACCGAGCTTCCCTTGTGAAAGATTTAAGATGAGAATTTTTCCCTCATTCATAATCGATTCCAAATCGATTGAAGATTTAGCTTTCCCTAGAATGTTCCTAATCATTCGAGAGGTGACAAACTGACCGACTTTATTTTGAATAGGCGAGACAGCCTCAGATTTTAGGCGGTCGGGCATTCTGGCAAATTCATGCTCCCAGAAATTTTTTAATACCGGATCTGCAAGCTGGCTTACTACTTTTTTCCTATAACCGGTATTGGACAAAAGGTTAAGTATGTCAACCAGAGTTGAGCCAGGGGTTTCTAGCAAAGTCAAAATTACATTCCTTAAGATATACTCTAGCCTTGGCCCCCAACTCTCTTTGTAAAGTTTATAAAAGATTGAGACAATGCCGGAGGCAACCAGATCTTTTTGTTGTTTGTTTCTCACCTCAAGAACATTAAGCGAAAATGGCCTTTCTATGTCAAATGGTTCAAGATAGACGACGTCATTAAGGCGGCGTTTTGGGACAAAATCGAGAATCGTGTCTGAAAGATCACCGTGTGGGTCGATGATACCGATACCGCGGTCTTTGCGAATGTCGTCGATCGCCATATTGGCGATGAGGGTAGTTTTTCCAGCTCCGGTTTTCCCGATGATGTAGACGTGTTTACGTCGGTCTGGCGTTTTTATACCAAAAATTGTGGATTTATTTTTGAATTCGGTTTTGGCAAAGAAATTGACGTCCATTTTGTAATCGTTTTTGACGATAGAAGATGGAGGATAGAGGATAGATTTTGATGATTGAGGATGGATGATTGATTGATCTATTTTCAATCTTCTATTTTCTATATCTATCTTCAATTTTCTATCATCCATCGTCTGCATTTCTGTTTTTAGAGCAACAGGAAGGTTCTCGGGCGGTTCGCCTTTGAGAGTCTTGCCCCAGGCAATATTTTTGATCCCGGCCAACAGGTAACCCGAAGGATGCCAAAGAGTGGCTAATTCTTGGGCGTTTAAAACCTGGAATTTCCGTTCAAAATAATAGGTTTTTCTCTGTCTGATGCGCTTTAAAAGATGATTTTTGAATATCAATGGACGGCGAAAAACAAACTGATTACCTTCTCCTAAGGAAAAGCTACCATATGTTCCGGCCAGATTCATCAGATAGGGTAGGATAGGAGTTCTGTCGTTATTGGCTGCCGCCAGTCGAATTAAAGCTTTGCCGCCTTGGAATGAAGCTTTTTTCATAATGAGAAGCTGCTGCGGGCTGCGGGTGTATCGCTGGGCAGCCTCATCGTATATTTGGTGTCTTGCCGCCGATACGGCCATATCTTGCCAGGAAAAACTAGCCGGATTAATAAGAATTTGGATTAACATTTTTAAGTTAGGGCCTTGTTTTGACAAAAAGCCAACTAATGAGGAAAGTGGATCGATGTCCTTGAAATCAAAATAAGTCTTAATCGGCAGGTAAGGATATGAATTTAATATGACCTCTCCAGCAGTTATATTTTTGGATTTAAAAATTATATCCATCGGATCGGTCGTTTTTTTAACGGCTGACTGAGGAAAAGAGGAAGTGATGAGGCTATGGATAAAAGTCTCGTTTTCCTTGGGGGTGACGGCATAAAAGTAGATGGTTTGGCCTAACAGATAAATTTCAAAAGCGTAAGTTTTTACCGATACAAAAGGTCTTTTCCACCAGGGGATAAACGGATAAGGAAGGAGTGAGGCAAAGATTTGGGTCGCCGCTTCAATCGGTGTCTCATCATCCTTGGGATTACGGATTTGGAGAAAGGAAAGATTAGCCATAGGTGAATCAATATCAATAATATCAGAAAAATAGAAAAAATTGACATTGGTGAGAACTATTTTTCTCCGGTCGGACAAAAGTGGTTAGTATTGCGAAGTTTACTTCTATTCAATCTATTTTTTGTGTTTATGGTCTTTAACACTTGTAAGTACTACTAAAGGTTTGCCCGATCGAGTGATAAGAATTTTCTTTCGTCCATAATAAACTTCATTGAGAAGTTCGGCAAAATTTTGACGAGCGTATTTTGCTGTTACTGCTTTCATTCTTTTAAAATTATAATTAAAAAAAGAAATAAGTCAAATAGTATACATTGTGTACATTTGATACATTTAATACGTAACCGTTCAGGATTTGACAAAACTTCTGTCATCCTGAACGAAGTGAAGGATCTCTGAACTTGTTTCAGGTAATCTCGCATTCGCGATAGATTCTTCGCTACGCTCAGAATGACAATTCTTTGACTATTCCTGAACGGTTACTTTAATACCTATTGACTTCGCTGATTTTTTAACCTAAACTAATTTAGTTATGAAAAGTAATTGCTCTTTTTTTAATCTTCGCTAAGTAATCTTCATCCGCCTGGGTGACCTACTTAGTGAAAGAGGTCAAAATGCAGGTGGAAGGTTAAGCTGAATCCTTCTTAAATACCGCAAGGTTATAGCAGAGTTCTGTGAGGTTGTGGAGCATTTTGGCAGGAAATTCCTGTCACGCCAAATAACAACCAGCCTGCCTTAAAATCATTCATGGCAGTGACTGATTAAGCCGCTACGCAGGGCTAAAAAAAATAAAAAAACTTGGAAGAGCCCACCGTCGCTTACCACTCGCCTTTTCAGTACTATTCGTACACGGCTCGTGGAGCGCTTCTGGTGGGTAAATAGGTTGAGAGGAGGGGAGAAGTTCCCAAATCAAAACAATTCTTCCCTACAACTTTTGCTAGCTTCAATGTAAATATTACCAATTTGATCCGGTCGGTTAAAAGTGGTGATATTTTGAGTCAAGATTATGCCGATAAATCAAAAAGTAAAAGAACTATTTTTAAAATGCCTTTGTGGCTGTGGGCAGCAATTATTGATAAATGACTATGCTGATAATTCGATTGAAATAAATATAAGAATAGATGGTAGAAGAAAATGGAACGGAGTAGTTTTAGGAAAAGAAAATATTAAAGAATTAAGAAAGTATATCGATAAAATTGCTGTAACTGCTTAAATCAAATATTTTTTCTCGTCAATATCCAAAAAAAGCTTTCGATGAGAAAGAAAAAACTAATAATTTAGTTTAAAATCAATATATATGAGCGATCAGTCAACGCCAGAAAAATCTTCAGCTAGGCCTCTTTCTCGTTATGAATTTCTTAGATTGCTTGGATTAGGGGGTTTATCTGGTGCTTTAGCGGCAGCCGGTGTAGCTTACAGACCGCTTGGTAGCTTTATTGATTGGGCCGCTGCAAATGGGTGGATTTCTGAGGGTCATCCGGCCCAGCGCTCCGCTACATTTGAAAGATTAATGCAGACCATCATTTTAGATCCTACAGATTATGATAAACGAACTCTTTTATTTTCTTGGATAAAATTTAACGGAGCAGAATTGTATGCCCAGGCAACCGGTTTGCCTCTGACAGAGAGAACCTTAAGACATTTTCTTTATGGACATGGCGAGGCAATCGACGTCAGTCAAGATTTTGAAAAAGCTATTCTTGACCCAACAGATAAATGGATGCTTCCTTCCGCTTTTCGTACTATGCCAAATATGGTTGGAAAAATGATTGATTTCACATTAAATTATAGACAAAATTTAGCTAATGATCCACAAGAGCCGTTTAAATTATCAGTCGATAGAGATCAATATTTTCGAGCACTAGCAGGAAATAAACCTATACATTTTAAGGCAACAATGGTGACAGTTGCCGATATGGATGTGATTGATCTAAGAAATAGCCTAAATCAGTTCACTCTTTATGTTGAAGGTGATCAAATCAACGCCGAAAAAAAACCAGGGATTTTAGAAGATTCTCCCGAATTTTATGAAGTTACTTTAGCCCATCCAAAAATTGCTTTATATGATCACTACGATTGGCAAGCTGGGACGGAATTTGGCGGCAGCGGAGATATAAGAACTTTTATAAATGCTTTTTTGCGGCGGTTAGGAGTTGAGAACCCGAATGATTTTATAAACCGATTGGTGGGGGAAGATTTAAGTCAAAGACTCTTTCTAAATAAGGTCAAAATTATGGATGAAGAAGGAGCAAATCTAACCAGGCAAGGTTTTGGAAATGAGTTCGATATTAGAGGCAGGCTCAATGTGGGAGAAGAATTAAAGTTTCAGATCTCGCTTCCAACCTTAGAAAAAGCTTTCAAGCAATAATTTAAAATTATTTTTTATAAGATAAAATGAGTAAGAAATTAACTAATTTTTTTACCAAATGTCCTGGCCTATTTTTATTGCTTATAATCTTATCTTTAATTACCGTCGCTTCGCTTAAACCCCAATTTTATCTCGTTGGTTGGGATAACTATTCCTCATACTTTAACCTAAAATCCAATATCTTTCGCACTTTTTTCGCAACTTGGAGAGAATACAGAGGTTTAGGAGCTCCGTCGGATTCTGAATCGACCGACCTTTTTAGACAAATTTTTTACCTTATTCTCAAACCTTTTGTTCCAGAAACTCTTCTAGATCAGCTTTATATTTTAACCGCCTTAAACATAGGAGTTCTTTCCATGTATTTTTTATGCAAACGCATTTTCAGCTCGATTCAGGAAAAATTATCAGAGAGAGTTCTTGATCTTTTATCATTTACTGGAGCCTTTTTCTATTTATTCAACCTGAATACTCTTTCTACTTTTTATTTCCCCATGATCATGTATATTAATCGTTTTTGGTCGCTGCCTCTTTTAATTCTTATTTTTCACGAACTTTTCCATAAGAATAAAACATCGAACAGATTTTTTTCTTTAGTTGTTTTAGCATTCTTATTTGCGTCGGGTAGTTACGTTACCGCGACAGTTTTCATCACCACATCTCTAGCTTTATTCCTATTCAGCCTTTTTCAAGGAAATTTAAAACGAGGAATTACTTTGCTCTTGTTTTATTTCAGCCTAAATATTTTCTGGCTTCTGCCCTTTGCAAACTATACCCTGCAAAAGTCTCCGATTATTCGTCTTGCGCCTACATTTATCGAAGCCAACGAGATACAGCTTAATAAACCAAAATCTTTCTACGATTTAAAATATCAACTCATCCTTTACCCCAATTTTTTTGAGACAAAATACAAAGACAGTACGTTAAAAAAAGTTGTCTACTTTCACTCTTTATCAGGTAAGGAAAAACAGCCAGTATATTTCTTAATTTTTTTTATTTTTCCGTTCTTATACATTCTTGGTTCAATTCTCATGCTTATTAAATTTAGAAAAACGAAGCCGCTTCTTTGGACTCCTCTTATTATCTTTATTTTTTTATTTCTTGCGCTCAAAGAATTTTCGCCTCTGGGTTTTATTTATACATATCTTGATCACCTAACGCCCTATTTCGGCGTTTTATTCCGTTTCGGCGATACGAAGTTTCACCCCTATATTGGCTTTGCCGGAAGCATAAGCGCGGCTTACGCAGTCTTATTGGGTATTCGATATATTTCTCGAAGAATTATTCTTATGGCTGTTTTGCTGATCTGTCTATCATATCTTTTCATCTACAAAGACTATCTTCGAGGCAAGCTCATCGGCGAATACATGTACAATAAAATTCCATCTGCCTATTTTGAAATAACCGATAGAATCAATAAAGATAAAGCCGATGTCAGAGTTCTTCATCTCCCCTATGATCGTGAAGCCTACTGGAAAATGTATTCCTGGGGAATGCTAGGATCATCGTTCCTAAATTTTATGCTTGATAAGCCTCTTCTCGAAAAGACCTTTGAACCAGCAAGCATGGAGAATGCTTATTTAAATAAGAGGCTCGATCAGCTAATTTATAATACCCAATCGTTAGACAGCCAAGAGCAAAGAAGGACTAGAGCCGACTCGCTTTACACCCTGCTTAAAAAAACAGGCGTCAAATATATTATTCTCGATGGGTCTGTGCAGGCGCAGATTTACCCCCGCGGTATCACACTCTGGGGTAAATTCAACGGCCAGGATTCCAAGTCGGCAGTTTCAAATCTTATCAGTTTCGGCTACGCAAAGACAGCCGGAAATTATCTTGTTGACCTGAACGAGTATAAAAATACCTATAAACTCTGGGACAAGAGAAGCGAAGAAGAAAAAAAACTTCTTAATGATAATGGTAAAGTCTCAATACAACTTGTCGAGCTTAATGAGTATGCTCCCAAAATTTCGTTTTTTAATCATTTGATCTCCCTGGATCCCGGTCTCAAAAACGGGCTTGAAACTGACTTGTCTACGAGGCAAGAAAATTTTATCCGGGACCAAAAAGCTGACCAGTTCATTCTTTTTCCGTTTAAACGAAGCGATGCAAAAATAAACCTGTCAGACAATGAAATTAAATTATCGCTGCCCCGTCAGTCTAAATCTGCCTTTGTCAATATAAAAGTTCCCAGAAACACGGATAGGGGAGAAGAGACGATCACAAATCAAATCGCCTTGTTTGTCAGTAAGACGGCGAGTGAGGTAATATTTAAACTGTATTTGGATAAAACTCCAATAATAGATGGGCAACAGATAAGAACTTTTCTCAAAGAAATTCGAATATCTTCAGACGATCCGAAGCTAAAAAATGCGCAGCAATCTACACTGGATTCTTCAGCTCTTTTGTCCGATTGGTCAAGCAGCAATAAAATGCAGTATGGTAATCTTCGCTTGCGTGTCGGGGAGGTTACTGTTCCAGTACCTTTGGATCTTACCGCCGGCGAGCAATTTATCGGTTCGGTTCTGGCAAGGGGTGGGAGCATTCCGATCGACCTGTTAGCCTATAGTGAAAAAAAACCGATTGATCCTAAGACTTTATCACCCACGGAAAATCCTAATTGTTTTGAGGACAGTCTGCAGGATTTTGAATATAAAATTGATAATACTTCATCTAATTTTCATATCACCGGGCAGAACGGTTCGACTTGTTTTTTTACCGATTTGAATCCCATCTTGGGAAAAAAGACAGATTACGGCGAATTGGAAATGGATATTAACGGGACGTCTACAGATTTAGACGATTTCTATCTACATTCAATGACGGAGAACTCCAAGCCGCGGTTGCGAAACGCTATTATTCAATCGCCCAAGCTGAATTTGTTACGAGCCTGCATAAAGGAGTATAACGTCGACGATTGTTACAATAAACATTATTTCATCGATCTAAAATCAGAACCGCAGCGCGTTATCATTCCTACAGACAAATCAATCTCTGGCATCCAAAATCTTCTCGTTTTCTTTAGTCTTAAAAACAATTTATACCAAAGACAAGAAGCAACGATTAAAGAAATGAGTCTAAATCTTTTTGAATCAATCCGGCATGAAGTAGTCAACTTTGACCCAAACACAAACCTAAATTCTCGAATGACACTTAACAATGACAAAGATTTATCAATTCATATTTCAAAACCTATATCTGCGTATTCGTATTATTTTCAAAAAGGAAGAGACGGCCTTTATATATCGAACAAACCTTGTTCTATCGATAAGTTATATAGAACTTTCAGACGTGTGGGTGAGAGGTTGGTGGTTTTTTCCGAAAAATGTGACAACGAGATTTTTCAAACAAATCCCTTTTCCAGCGGCAATTTTTATCTCTGGGGTGTTTCCTATAATCTGATGTCCGGCAAATTCCCGGTATTTATTCTGGAAGACGGATTTTACCGCTACAAATACGAGTTTTTTTCTTTAAATCAAGGCTATCCTGACATTGCCGGTTTCAAAATCTTTCAAGAGCCGGAACTATTTTATAGCAGGCTAACAACGGACGACATAATAAAAAAGATCCAAAACGCAAGACCAGAAACTACCTATACATATTTATACCCGCAGCCGGAAATTAAGGATAGAAGACCTAAAGATTTTGTCGTTCATCAGGATTCGGAGAATGAGGCGGTGATGACTTTTGATTCTTATGATATTGTGGAATTACCCACTCAATGGGAAGATTTTTCGATTGAGACTCCCGAATCGGCTGAAAACTATGATATTCCGGAGCATTACAGTTTCAAGCGAATTCTTCCCTCTCTCTGGAAAGTTGAGATTCCTGCTGGGACAAGCGGAAATTATCTGCTCAATTTTAACGAGGCGTTTGATAAGCAGTGGGTCGGCTACACCAGTTTATGGGGTGTTTTTTTCAACCTGGGACGATCTTACAAGCCATTGGATTGCAACACTTTTGCCAACTGCTATAGAGTAGAGAAGACGAATAAAGATAAACCCCAAACCATTTATTTGTCATACACTCCGGAAAGGCTCAATCTTTTAGGCTGGGTTTTGACTTTTTTGGCGATAGAATTTTTTCTAAGACTTCTGGTCAAAAGAAATTTGGTTTCTTCATAAGCATTGACAATTTTCTTGATAATCCTGTAGACAAACCAATTCAAATGTGGTGGCAGTAAAATACCGGCGATAAGTTCTGCGAACCAAAATAAGTGAATAGGTAGTGGAGCTTTGCCTAGGTTTTTGTCCGCCCACATATGCATTTTGTAAGTGCTCAAGGCGAGGGTGCGGAAATGTTTTATCGAGGCGGCCTGATCGTGGAAGCGTACTTCGACCAGCGGTCTTGGAATATTTGCCAGCTTTCCCCGCATGCCAAGCCGGTAGAAAAGATGCGTATCGTCAGCCGGCCAGAAGTCCTGGTCATATCCTCCGGCTTTTAGAGCCACGTCTTTTTTATACATGACTGACGAGTCATAAAATGGTCCTACAATCTGCCAGATTTCTTTGATTTCTTTGTCGGTTTTGAGATATTTTATGATTTCAGTCTTATTGTTTTTATCAAAGATTTTGATGTACGAACCAAGAGCCACGGTGTTTTTGTGCGTTTTAAAATAGTCGGTCTGCATCTTGAGCCGGTAGGGGAGCATCAGATCATCCTGATTGAGACGGCAGATGAGTTTACCCTGAGCTTGTCGAAGGGCAAAGTTCAGAACTCTTCCCAAACCCTTATTTCTAGGAAAAGCATAGAATCTGATGTTTTTGAACTTTTTCTCGAGCGTTTTACACAAGATTTTGCTTTCATCTTTTGAACCGTCGTCAATTAGCAGGATCTCAAAGTTTCGGAAAGTACTTTTCTGCACAGATTGAACCGTCTCCTCAAGATAGGGAGTTCCATTAAAAACCGGAATTATAACCGAAACCAATGGTTGTTTATTTTTTCTTTGCATATTAACTCTTTTCGAAATTTTATTTTTTTTAGTCAGGTGGCGGGATTGAAAGGGTCCCGCAAGCGCGCAGAATTTTTCCAGCCTGCCGCTGGTTCGAGCACTTGCGGGAATGAAAATCCCGACAGAATCTGACTAAAAACCTTACTTTAACCCTTTTTCTTTCATGCAAAACTCGTACCAATTCTTCATCGGCTCGACAGAGCTGTTTCTTCCTTCTGTTCCGCCTACCTCTGACGTATAGCTGGAAGTCTTCAAACAGCTATCTATGGCCTGTTGTTTAACCCATTTTTGAGCCGTCATATTTCCCATTACACCAACTGCCGCGATAACGGCTGCCAAAAGGATCAAACCGATTGTTTGAGCATTTTTCATATTTTTTTTTGTTTTCGACCAGTGGTCGATCGCCCTTTGGGCGAAACTTATAACTAATAACACTATGTCATTCCGGCTTGACCGGAATCGTTGTTTTGAAAACCAAGATTGACCAGGCGGGAATTAAATTTGCTACACTTAAAATTAATGAGCACTGAAATTGATATGTCTGGTAAGATTGAGCAGACTCAATGGGATACAATAATTGCACTATCTAATGACATTGAATACGCAATTGTCTTAAGCAAAAGAACTAAACGACATCTTCAGACATTATTTCGTAATCTCAATACTCCCCGAATGTTTATCTATAAAACGTTCGCAGCTTTAATTTCACTTATTTTTAAAGAAGTCAAACTAAAGTCAAAGGTAATTATCGATTTGGAGTATTTTGGTCATCAAGACCTACTAAAAACTCAAATTCTTGAATATGTTAATCAGCTGAAAATAAGGGTGACTCCTATATTTGAATTTGGATTTGTTGGAAAAAATTCACATTCTCATATTTTAGCCGAACAAGTAGCTTACAAAAAAAGAAAGAGGATAAGAAAATTACTTTAGTACAAATTGCTAAAGTAATTTGGCCCACAAAAAATGACCGGGTATCCGCCGATTAGGGCGGACCGAGGACTGCTTAACTGTGGACTGGTTACCACGAGATCGGCAGCCATCCCGATCACCCTTATATTACTTAATCTTTCCCTCCTTGTCAATCGTAGTTTTATTAGAAACTGTTACCTAATTGTTAAGGTGCGCGTTTTCGTCATTCTGGTAACCCCGAGTTTATCTCGTGGGCATCCAGAATCGTTGTTCCTCTTGTCATTCCCGCGAAAGCGGGAATCTATTTAATAATGTATTTACTTTCAATCTCTGCCCACAAACTTTTGTCATTCTGGCACTTCGACGCTGCTCAGTGTCTTGAGCCTGTCGAAAGATTTGTCCAGAATCGTTGTTTCTTCAATGAAACAATTCAGCAATGAAACAATAGTTTCTGTTTGTGTGCATAGATAGAACCGAAAACTTTTTTAAATTTATTTAACGTCGCGAAGCGACATGCAAACAGAAGCTTGCAACGTTAAATAAACCCCAATGGGTTAAAAAAAAGCTTTCGGCGCCACCGTCATAACCGTCAAGGTTATCTTGTCAATCTTTTTCGATTGCTCAAGGCCTTGATAGCCAGTAACGGTAGCCTTTCGTCAGGGTTTCAGGAATATTACACTTTTCCTTTATAGTGGAATGACGTTGTCGTCAGTCCTGGATGGCCCAGTAGTCCAATTCGCGTTCCGGATTCACTCGGTCGCACATGGGCGCAATAAAGCCGTCCACAGGCGATTTCCATTCCCCGTCATAAAGACCGAGGATGGTTTCCGAACCTCCGAAGTACGCGACGATGGTACCACCGGTCGTTTGCCGCTCGAAGAAGCGCTCGTCGATGTCGGACTGCGTCCAGACAAGACTGCTGTCCTGTGCAGCTGCGAGCGAGTCGCCAACTTCGAAGGCGGTGCCAACGCCGAGGCTCTCCAGCCACGCGATCACGACCGAAGGGTCGTTTTCGTTGACCGTGTGTTGCGTGTTCAAGCGCTTCACGAGCTCATCGGGGTCGACGCAGTCGGCGGACACGGCGGTCGGCGGGACGACGGGCGGGACGGCGGTGGGCACTTCGGTCGGCGGGACGGGGTTGAACCCAGGCCAGAATTCCAAGTCGTTGGTCGGGTTGAGAACCGTGCAGAGATCGTTGAGATAGAAGCCGTCAGCGGGGGGCGTGATGTCCGTATCGTAAGCAGCGAACACCGTCCCAGAGCCACCTCCCATGAGGGAGACAACGACGCCATCGGCGTTCTTCTTCTCGATTCTGCTCTCGTCCAAGTCGAACGTGGTCCAGTAGATCACGAACCCTTTCGTGTTGCTGATGGTGCTTCCAGCCTTGACTTCCACTTTGCTCGCTTCTGCGTTGAGAATGTCCAACACAGGTTTGACGTTGTTTGGATCGGCCGCGTGTGCCGAGTTCAACTCGTCAACGAACTTGGTGGTGTCGAAGCAGGTCGTGCTCTGCAGGGCTGCAGCGGGAGCGGACTCGAGTTCTGCCTTCGTGGTCCTCTGGGATGAGGAAAAGACGGTTTGTAAGACCATCCCCACGATGACTAACACAAGCGCTCCGATGAAGAGCTTGTTCTTGTTCATTTTTCTAGGTTCCTCCTGAGAACCTTGCTGGTTTTCCGTCTTTTCGTTTAATTTCGGTAGTAGAGCCCTAGTTAGGGATACTTCCTACTTTTCATGACCGTTTTTTTTGGTCAAGGAGCAGATAGTACTTGCTCAAACGTTTCCTGAGACTCTCGCCTCAAGATAAAGACCTTATCGAAGGCCTTTTTGTTGTCTTACTGTGAAAAAAATTCATTTTCCTCCTAATTGACTTGCACTCTGAAACCAAATTTGTTAATTTTAATTTGCATGAAAATATTTGACTCTATTTCTTTTTTTAGCTTTATCTGACTTACTGATCAATTTATCAGCGGGATATCTAGGCGCAGCTTTTATTGCGCCTAATTATTCAAAAAAGAAAGCTAAAGAGAAAATAGTTTTCTTGATTCTTGACATAATTTTTGCTATATTATTTTTTGCATTAGCAGTTTTTATCAAACAGAAAATATGAAAAACAGAACTATTGATATTTTGGATGTTAATGCTAATGTAATTATTGCTACAGCTTTAACTTTGATTGCTGTTGCTCTTGTCTATCTTGCTTTCTTTAAATAGTTTTAGTTCCAAAGTGCAAGCCAATCTTTCCCTACTAGATGTATTAAGACGCTGTCATTCCGAACTTGTTTCGGAATCTAGATGCTGAAATAAATTCAGCATGACATGCTAAATACATCTTTCGGAAAAATTGGAGGTAATTTCAGGAGGTTAACCATCTAGGCAACGGCCGTGATCAAGTTGGTAATTTTGATTACGCTATATCGTTATATCGATATAACGATATTCTATTACCAACAAGGCCAACAGCCTTTTGCCACGGTTTACATATCACCGCTTCGGTGATATATGGATTGTTGTGGCATGCCGTGTGTGCGGTATTTAGGTGTAAATTAAATTTCCTGTCCATCTTTTTACTCTTCGAGCGAGTGATCATCTGATTTAATATAGAACGAGTCGAGATGTTCTCGACTTCGTCAGGTACAGTCCTGTATCTGACTTCGCTCGAACGATAAGAACGGACAGTTTTTCCGACTTAATGTCGGAATCCTGAACCCTGTTTGTAAAAGTGCGAGGAGAAGCCTTGCTGCGACGAGCATCCTGATGAAAATCAGGATCCCGTTAAAATCAGATGCTGAAACTAGTTCAGCATGACACATTCATGCAATTCGAACGTGTCGCCTCTCATCACCGTGGTCCAATCATAGTTCTGTTGAAAACAGAACGACGTGGATCTTTCTTGTCCGTATGCCCATATGGGCGGGGACAAGAAACAATTCCGCCCTAAGGCGGAGAGCTTGTCCCCGCCTGGGACGAAACAATGTCTTGGGATTTTAACCCCAAGGAGCAACCCCGATTTAATCGGGATTAGTCTTTGAGATTAAGATTATTACCATATTGATATCGACCGATACCTATATGGTATATAAACAAACCGATAGCAATTTAACGTTGAATTTTTAATGAGTGAATACTATTCTATTTAAACTATGCTGACTAAAGATGATCTTCGCTTATTAGAAAAACTTTTCGATATAAAATTAAAAAGTTTAAAAACAGATGTTGCTGCGATAGAAACTCGAGTCGCTGATCTTGAGACAGGAAAAATCACTAAACTTGACTTTTATGAAGTGAAAAATGCTCTTTATAAAATTGAAAAAAGAATGGCTGCATATGAAACAAGATTAGCTAAAATAGAAATTTCAATGGTTACCAAAGATGATTTGAAAAAAAGCTTACTCGCAATTGAACGCCGTTTAGTGAAATTAATAAATAGACTTACTGATGTTGTTGATAACAAATTCATGAATATCGAAGAAAGACTAGATGACGTTGAACGACGCCTTAGTCTTCCAACTTCTTTCTTCTTAATCCCTAATTATCAAAGTGCTTTTGGCTCGATTAGCCAAGTCAAACACCGATCCATTAATTAAACGGAACGTTCTCTGAAATTAAAAGATTTTCAATATAATATTTCTTAATACACTTAGATGAGATTAGAGTAAGAGGTAGGTAAGAGTTTGATTTATAGTTCGTGCTGGTATGATTTCGTCCCCACGTATTCATATGCCCTATAGTATACCATATTTTTTATTAAAATCAAGTATAGTCATTAATACTACAATATGTCCACTTTTATCCACACTTTCTCCACTTAATCTTGTTTTGAGATACTATATCTGCATTCTGAAGAATTCGGAAGAGATAGGCTTAATCGGCTATCATCAGAAACCAGATAAATCAGATTTATCAGATATATCCGAATTTTTCTGGTATCCGATTAAGCTGATGGTAGCTGATCTTTTCTGGTTTATCCGAAATTAAGTTTAAGATCGAGAAAGTCTTTTAAACAACATCCCAGTACTTAAAGCAAGTAGCTCGCCAGAAAGTAACAACGCTCCCATTTCCGGTCCTGCGGAAGGTACAGCGGTAACTCCCAGTACTTCTTTTTCGACGCAGAATTGAGCCGTGTCTTCGTCAGATACGCCGCCGTCAAAGGCTTGAGCTTTATTCACAACACAAACTATGCCTTGGTCGGCCGGCAGTTCGTCTTGTTCGACTACTTTCACTTTAATAAAGAAAAGCTTTTCTTCGTCTACTTCAAAGTCGCCTGCATCGTCAATAGTTAAGGTTCTGGTAGCTTTATCAAATTCTCCTGTTCCTTCTTTAAAGTCGACAAAATCGGGAAGAAAGTCTTTTACGATAACATTTTTAATTTTCAGATCCGAAGTGTTTTTAACTTTGATTTTGAAAAATATTTCCTGTTCAGGAGCAAATCTTGGATCCGAGGGAGATAGGTTATCGACATAATCTTGATCGACAAATCCACCTTTTGTTAGTACAGGTTTACCCACCATCTTATCGACCATGATCGAAACGCTTGGTTCCTCACCGCCGTAAGGGCCGTATTGACCATATTGGGCAAAAACAGCCGTGGAAAGAAGTAAATAACTTGTAGTAATCAAAATAAAAGCGACCAATCTTTTCATATAGCTCCGTATTATACTACAGGTTACAATGATTGTCAACTATGGGACTATTCACGTAACACGAAACAGGAAACATATAACATTCAACAGCATTTTTTGAATTTTGATGTTACATGTTATATGCTAAATGTTATATGCAGAGGCTTAATGCAAAGCAACTTAGAGAATTAGAAGTAAAACGAGCAATGGGGAAGATACGAAATGTTAAACGGAATCCCATCTACTTTATCTTAGAAAACGTCTATGATACTTACAATGTAGGCGGTTTGTTCCGTTTGGCCGATGCTGTTGCCGCTGAAAAAATATACCTGTGTGGAGATACGGAAATTCCCCCAAACTCTAGAATTAAAAAAGCATCTATCGGGACGTATAAAATCGTCGACTGGCAATATAAAAAGTCAGCGAAGGAAGCAATCAACGATATATTGAAGTCAACTCAGCATCCGATTCGTCATTCTGGGGAGGAACGAAGTGACGACTCCAGAATTGTAGTTATAAACAACGATCCCGCCAAAGGCGGGATGACAATGCAGATTCCGAAATCCATTCGGCAAGCTCAGGATCCTGAGTATATCGAAGGACAAGTTCGGAATGACAATGAAATAATAAAACAATTTAACAATGAAACAATGATAGTTGCCGTCGAACAGCATCCCAAGTCAACTGATTACCGAAAAACCGACTACCGATTACCGTTGGCTCTTATTTTCGGCAACGAAAGTTATGGAGTTACCCCAGAGACGCTGAAGTTAGTTGATCAAATAGTAGAAATTCCGATGTGGGGGATAAACAAATCTCTAAATGTGATTGTGTCAGCTGCCATAGTAAGTTATTGGGTGATGAATAAGTTATAATAAACAATTGTCATGCTGAACGAGTTTCAGCATCTGTTTGTCATTCCCGCGGAGGCGGGAATCCAGAAAAAAACTGGATACCCGATCAGGTCGGGGATGACAATTGAATTATTTTTGCCGTGATGGCTCAGTGGTAGAGCAAGTACTTGGTAAGTACTAGGTCGGGAGTTCGATTCTCCCTCACGGCTCAATATTCATGCCGTCAAAATGGATCGTCTGATGTCTTCTTTTAACGATTCGATTCCTTCCGAAGTCTTAACAGAAATAAACTGGGGAGAGAAGTCTGAATATTTTTCTTTTAAACTATTAAACAGTTCGCTCAAATCGCCGTTTAATTTGTCAATTTTGTTAAATACAAAAATTTGTTTCTTTTTTGAAATTCCAAGTTCGTAAGTGATTTTTTCCACTGTTCTTATTTTTTCATCCATTTTTTCATCTGAAATATCAATCAGGTGGAGTATAATATCAGCATAAATAGACTCCATTAAAGTTGATTTGAATGAGTCGATGAGAGTGGGGGGTAGGTTTTGAATAAATCCAATCGTGTCGGAAATTACTATATTATCTACACCCTCAGCGTGCGTATTAGTTGATTTTCGCACCCTGAGGGTGTTTAGTTTTAAAGAACCAACTGAACTGTCAAGCGTAACAAACAGAGCGTCTTTTACCGCGTTTTTCTTGCCGGTTAGGAGATTAAAAAGAAAAGTCTTGCCGGCATTAGTGTAGCCTATAATTGAGATAGTTTTAATCCCATTTTCTTTTCTTCTTGACAGTTGGCGTTGGCGATGAGTCGTAAGCTTTTCCAACTCTTCTTTTTTCTTTTTAATCTGCTTTTTGAAATGGCGCCTCATACGTTCTACGTTAGTTTCTCCGATTCCTCTCGTTCCTATGCCGCCTGCCTGTCGAGAAAGAAGAGTTCCGCCTAAGCCATAGATCCTAAATTTCATATGGAACATACGCGCAATCTCGATCTGAAGTTTTGCTTCGGCTGACCTGGCATTTTTGTCAAAGATGTTTAAGATTAAGTCGACTCGATCCCACACCTGAATATTTGGGTTTACACTCCAAAGAGAACGAGTTAAATTAAAAAGTTGAGTGGGTTGGACAATCGAATTAATGATGATCTGACCAATACGTTCTTTCTTGATAATTTTAGCCAGTTCATTAACTTTTCCCGAGCCGATGAAGGTTGCTTTATCTGGCGCTGTTCGATGTTGGATTATCTTAACAACGTCGGTACCGCCGTAGGTTTTGACCAAAAGGTGAAGTTCTGCCAGATCTTTTAAGGCGTCAGAAAGATGACGATGGGGAGGAATAACGTCAATCAAAACAACTCTCAGTTCATGCATCGATAAAATTGTACAATTTTAACTAATTGATTTATGCGGTTTATTATATAATGTAGATTATATAATAAGATCCTTTATGGCTTACAGCCGACAAGTTCAAGGCAAAAGATACGCCAAGCTCTATGGCTATTCTTTAAGGTATTTGCCTTATAAAATCTTCGAGAAATTTGGCATAAAAAATCTGAACAAAAACAAGTTCATACATTTTATCACCTCCTTAGGTTTTTCGTTGGTAACCGGAACAATAGGTTTTTTAATCATTTTTCTTTTGACTCCCTCCTTCGCGGATATAACGATTCATTACTTATTATTTACCTTGATTGCGGCTTTAAATAGCTGGTTAGCTGGTCTGTTTTTTGCCATTTCTACAATTATCATAGCAATGCTTGGCGGTCTATATTTTTTTGGCTTTCAGCCTCAAATTGTATATTTTTTCCAAACATTTGTTTTTATACTGGTTTGTTTGTTTACTTCGGTCTTAATTCAAAAAGCCAAGAGAACAGATGAATTTAAAAAATATAAAATGAGGGAAGAGGAATACGCCCAATCTTATGCGCGACTTTATGAAAAACTGAGCAAAGCCGAACAAGAGATCAAATCCAGAGACGAGTTTCTTTCTCTAGCATCGCATGAGTTAAAGACGCCTCTTACATCGATGTTTATACAGCTTCAGAGAATGCTCAACAGCATAAGAAATGTTTCTCTGGCAAAATTTTCAATACCACAGCTTATGAAAGTCCTTGAAAATGCCGAGGGGCAGGTCAAAAAATTATCGAAGATGATCAATGATCTATTAAACGTCTCGCTCATCACAACCGGGCGGCTCGATTTAGATTTGGAGAAGGTAAATCTCAATAATGTCGTTAAAGGCGTGATAAAAGATTTTTCTGATATGCTAAAACAGGAAAGATATAAAGTAAGTTTTGTAGCAAAATCGGCTGTTATCGGACGATGGGATAAGGTACGCATCGAGGAGGTCGTGACAAATCTTTTGTCAAACGCAATAAAGTACGGCGAGGGAAAACCGATTGAAATAAGCGTTACTAACAATCGGTCTTTGGCAAGGCTGTCGATCAGCGATAGAGGAATAGGCATCCCGTATGAAAAACAAAAAATGCTGTTTGAAAAATTTAGGCGGGCTGTCACTTCAGCCGACGGCAAAAAAGGCCTGGGCGTGGGCCTGTATATTGTCAATCAAATTGTAAAAGCCCATTCGGGAAGAATAAAGCTTGTGAGCAGGCCGCATAACGGTTCAACTTTTATTGTCGAGCTGCCTTTGAGTAAGTAAGACATACTCCTTTTCGTAAGATTTCGCTGTTCTTGATACTCAACTGTCATTCCTGCGTAAGCCAGGTTACAGTACTGTGCCTGGCGTAAGCAGGAATCTATATAGATTCCACATCAGACTTCAATCTTTGCTATAATTTAATTTCAAATGAAAAATCTGAGCAAAAATATTTTCGCCAACCTTTTTTATAGCATTTTTTTATTATTATTTACAATGGTAGGTTCAATTAATCTGCTGAATAAAACTTATAGAAAAATAAATGATAAAATAGAGGTTAATGCCCAAACAACAATTTCTTCTCCAATCCCAGACGAGATGATTACCCCAACTGTTACGACGACACCCACGCCAACTCCAACCAATACTCCAATTCCAACTGTTACGTTAACGCCAACGCCAGTCCCTCCAACAGCTTTTCCAACAAATTCTCCAACGCCTTCACCGTCTTCAGCATCTTCGCTTTCTTCACCTACCCAATCAGTTCAATCAACTAGCTCTAATAAACCATTTGATCTAACAAATTGGAAATTAACTCTACCCATCGGAGAAGCAAAAAAACCAAAAGAGATCTTACAACCAGAGCTAGCCAATTTTGTTATAGATCCCTGGTTTGTCCTCGAGCAAGGTGCTGTCCGCTTTAGAGCTGCAGTCAATGGGGCAACCACAGGCGGGTCAGACTATCCCCGATCAGAGCTGCGGGAGATGAGCGATAATGGTAAAAATCAGGCCAGTTGGTCGTCGAAGTCAGGCATCCACACCCTGTTTATCGATCAGGCAATAACAGCCGTACCTCAACATAAACAGCATGTAGTCGCGGGCCAGATCCATGATGGGGGCGATGATGTCATTGTAATTCGTTTAGAGATGCCAAACTTGTATGTCAATGTCGATGGAAAAAATAAACATACGCTTGATTCTGGCTATACGTTAGGAAAAAGATTCACGGTGAAGTTTGAGGTCAGCGATGGACAGACAAAAATCTTTTATAACGGTGGTTCTGATCCAGCCTATACTCTTGACAAAAAATATTCTGAGGCTTACTTTAAAGCCGGCGCTTACACTCAATCTAACTGTGGCAAGGAAGAACCTTCCCCATGTACTGAAAGCAACTTCGGCGAAGTTATTATCTATCAATTGTCAGTCAACCACCAGTAAACTTTTGTTTCTCTTATGTGATTCTACCATCTTGATACGATCGTACCAAGATGGTATTAAAATATTCCATCTTCTGGGATTAAATACACTACTGTGACTTTCTAAATTTAATTTTTAAACAACTTGCATTATTTTAAGAAATAAATCTTAAGGCGAAAGCTGTAGGGTAGCAAGAATCATAATCGAAGCTGCAAAAATGCGAATAATATAAACAAACGGAGAATGATGCTCAAGAAGTTTTTGGGCAATTAATGAAAAAATAAAAGCCAGGACAATAGAGAGCGGTAGGTTGTGAGAGATTTGTGAAGACTCCTGATATCGATGAGAATAAAATTCCTGTCAAAAGTATGAGAATCGATTTTTTAAAAAAAGAGCGAAAATTAAATTTTTCGTCTAAAGTAACGAATATTCCGGCGATAATTATTAGGAAGATTAAAAAATATTGCCTGTAAGAAAGGATTTCTGATAAAATAATTGCACTTAGAATGGCGCTAAAAGCCGTCCTTAAATTATAGAGGGGAGATATTACTGATGCATCCAGTTTGTAAAGGGCAAGCGTGAATAAAATCCAAACAAATGCGCCGCTTAGAGAAATAATTATTAAATTATCCCAAGCATTTGGAAAACTTACATGGTTATAAAGCGATAAAGAAGTTGTAAATACCAGAGTTATGAATGACCATAAAAAAGCGAAGAGCCAGGGATTTTTTATTGAGTGTTTGCTTAAAAGTTTGCTTAGAATTACGACAATACCATATAAAATCGATGCGATCCAGGCCAAGATAATAAACGGCATTTTTTTATTATAGCAACAAAATCAGCTAGATAATTTAGAGTTATTGTTTATAATAAATTTATTGAAAGACTACTAACATGGTTTCTAACTTGACAATTAAACAATGGGATAAGCAGGCAGATTTGTACGACGAGCTCCAAGGAGAAAAAGGAGACGTTAGTCACCAACTTCTTTTCGATCCAGCAATAGAAAAGATGCTGGGAGATGTAGCACATAAAACAATTCTTGACGCAGGTTGCGGCAACGGATATTGGAGCCGCCGATTGGCTAAAAAAGCCAAGAAAGTCATTGCAATAGATTCTTCAGTAAGATTAATTGAAATTGCCAAAGCAAAAAATAATCAAGCCAATATAGAATATCAAATAATGACTTTGGGAGAAGCGTTAAAGTTCGGAGACAAAACTTTTGATCTTATTTTATCGAGTATGGTTCTTCACTATGTGCCTAACTTAAATACTGTTGCTTCAGAGTTTAACAGGATATTGAAAACTAGAAGTAAAGTTATTATCTGCGTTCAGCATCCTCTTTATCAATATCACTTTAGAGCGCAAGAAATCGCAGGCAAAAAAAATAACTATTTTCCAAAAACTGTGGGGTATTTTGATCGGATTCAGTTAAAACAAGTTACCTTATTTGGCAAGGCAATTTTAGATATACATAATCGTCCAATGGAAGATTACCTGAGACCATTTTTCAAAAGCGGCTTTGCTTTAACTGATTTTAGTGAACCTGAATTTACGAAGGAGTTACTTGATAAAAATCCCCGTTATCAAGCTCTAAAAGAAATTCCTCGGGTACTTATATTTCAGTTTATTAAATTAAATTAGTAAATTTTATTTCTTCTATCGTGGGTGACTGACGGGATTTGAACCCGCAACATTCGCCTCCACAGGGCG
>JACQRR010000078.1 GCA_016206365.1 Candidatus Roizmanbacteria bacterium
ATGTATTTTTGATATTTGATATTTGATTTTTGATTTTTTTTTCATATCATCCCGTGTTCTATCTTGAGTCTTTTTATCTTCCTTGCGATCTCATCTCTATCAAATCCTCTCCTAAAAAGAATTCGGCGGATAATAGACAGCGACGCTTCGAACTCAGGTTGAACAACCACCTCCACCCCCAAGTCTTTCATTCTGTGCAACTCTCTCTCCTGGTGCACGCGCGTAAATATGACGAGTTTGGGATTGAGTTTTTTGGCATTAAAAATAATCATCTCCTGGGAAAAACTTTCTGGCACTGCCGAGACCAATACACTTGCGTCATCGCACTGGCCATAATCTAAAACATCGATCTCGGTTGGGTCACCATATATTATATTAATTCCTTCCTTCTTTGCCCGTTCAACAGTGTGAAAGTTATAATCTATCGCTATAAAAGGAACGTCGGCTAGCATCAAAGCTCTACCTATATAGCTTCCGATCCTCCCATAACCGCAGATAATCACATGATTTTTTAGGGCAAGAACATCGATATTCGGAGCCTCGCGATCGAAATTATAGACAATGTATTTTTCTAAAAAAGGGAGATGATTTTTAATCATTCTACGTATCGTATTGTATAAAAGGTCTTTTCTCGCTATAAGGAACGGTGTTATAAGGAGCGTCATGAGAACTACGCTTAGGGCAAAATTGAAAGCCTCACGACTTATGACTCCATTATTAAACCCCTGAAAGACGAGAATAAAGGCGTCTTCACCAATCTGGAAAAGAAAGATTGAGAGAGTGAAGGCAGTACGTGAATGGAATTTGAAAAATAAGTATATTCCAAGTACTACAATTATCTTGATAAAGATTACTAACGAAGCGAAAGTCAGAATTGGAATTATTTTACTAACCACAAATCCAAACTCAACGCTCAAACCAAGATAGACAAAAAAGACAACGGCAAGAGTGTCACGTAGCGGCCTTATTTGGGAAAAAATATGATAATGCTCATATGTTTGGCTTAGAAGAACTCCCGCAATAAATGCCGCCAAAAGGCTTGAAAGGCCGAAAAATGAAAAAAAACTAAGCGAGGCAACTATAAAAACGACAATAAATAGGTTCAGCACTTCCCTTGACACCTTTGCAATTCGATTGAAAAATAGAGGGATTATCCTCAACCCTACATAATAGACAATGCCGAGAATAAAGGCAGCTTTTAAGCTATTTTTTAGCACATTTTGAATGATTAAAAAGGTAGAGTCGCCTTGGCCGAAGGAGGAAAAAATAATCAGAAGTGGAATAAAGGCAACATCTTGAAAAATCAATACACCAAGCGCTAATCCTCCAATAAGTGAGTTCTCCTCGCCTCTTTCCTGAATTATCTTGGAGACAACCGCTGTTGAAGAAAGTGCAAAAGCAAAACCAAAAAACAGAGATTCCAGAAAGGAGAATTTTAAAATGGAAGACAAGACAAAAATACAAATAGCGCTTAGAAGAATCTGAAGAATTCCTCCCAATAGCACAAATTTGCCAAAGCGCTTGATGGTCTGAAAGTTGGTTTCTAGTCCTATGGTAAAAATAAGAAGCACCAACCCCAGAATTGAAAAGTTATTGATAAAGATCCTCGGCAGTCGGTCAGCAAATACCAAGTTCAAAAAAATTCCGCCTACCATGTATCCGATAATTGGAGATATTTTATACCTTGCTGCCAAATACCCAGCTAAAAGAGGGAACAACAAAAAGACTAAAACATCCAAAAGAAGATTAAAGGGAATGTCGGTCATGTTAATCAGTATACAACCTATTTTCGCAGTTTCTGTTCACATTCAATATCGAAGCGCGCTTCTGGAAGAATCTTAAGTCGAGCAACTGGTATCGGCTTTCCACATCGCTCACATATGCCATACTTTCCTTTTTGCATCTTTTGTAAGGCCAGTTCTACATCAGTCAATTTTCTTTGCAGAGCCTTCACCTCCGCTTCTATCGTATGATGACCGACTTGTTCTCGAACGTCGGTATCTACGGCCGCATTGTCTAACGCATGATCAGGATCTGCAAATGGATCACTCTGTTTTAGCTCTCCTATCTGCTTTTGCAGCTTCTTCGCTTCTTTCTGCAATACTTCTGCCAATTTTTTTTCTAATTTTATTGTAAGCTGGTTTGCCATACGCCCAGATAAAATTCCTAAAATAGTATAAAAAGTAAAACGAGAATGTCAAGAGTATTAATACTGATAACATAAAATTGAAACTAAGACTCGTTTGTCCCGATTTAATCGGGATTAAGTATAAACTGTTGGTTTTGATTTTGTCAAATAGAAAATAGGTAAGAGCGAAATACCAACAAAAAAAATAGAAGACAAAGCCACGAGTAATTTTCTGTTTTCTTACTTCAAAAAGAAGTCTATAGGAAATGTATGCGCCCAAGCAAAAAAAAATGGCCTCATAGAGAGGAGTTAGATGACGAAGACCGTCGTATCCAACATACTTAATAGACAGGAAAAAATTGGTCTTCACTCCGACTTCGGATCCGGAAAAAAAACTTCCCAGTTTGCCGAATGCAAGTACAATAAAAAGTGGCGTAATAAAATAGTCTACAACCTCTACAAAATCTATTTTTTTGACTAAAAAAAAGATATAGAGGGAAAGAATTCCTCCAAATAAGGACCCATAAAGTGATAAACCAGGAAAACCATTTATGAGAATAAATTTTAAAATGTTGAAACCAAACTTATTAAAATTCAAAATAACATAAAAGAACCTAGCAAAAAACAGACTTCCTATAAGGGAAAAAAAAAGCCCGTCAAAGATCTCATCTTCTTTTTGAGGCGTCAACCGAATATTTTTCCACAAGATGAAACTTCCCCAAAAAAAGGCAAGGACTAAGAAAACACCGAAAGTATAGATTTTTATGAATTTGAGATCTAGCAAAACTGGAAGCATAAAAATACATTGCTAACTGTTAATTGTTGATTGTTTGAATGTTTTTTTAACAATAAGCTATTAGCAATTAACAATTGTCCTTTTAGTATAATGAACAAAATGATGAAAAGCAATTTTGCTATTGCAGTTACTCTTATCTTAGCATTTGTTCTTCGTATCTACGGTATGAATTGGGACCAAGGTTTTCATTTGCATCCGGATGAGCGTGCGCTAATTATGGTAACTGAACGTATACATCTCTTTAAACAACTCAATCCTCAATTTTTTAACTACGGTTCTTTGCCTATATATATTTTAAAAGGTCTATCTCAAATTATTGATACTACCGTTTCCTCGCCTATTTCAAATTATTCAGGAATGCTATATGTTGGAAGATTTCTGTCATTATTTTTTGACCTTGGAACAATAATTCTTATTTATAAAATCACTCTGATATTGTTCTCTACAGGCTCGAACAATAATAGAAATAAACTCATCCTTTTATTCTCTTCTTTTTTTTACGCTATCGCATTTTTCCCTATCCAAAACTCACATTTTTTTATCAGCGACGTTTTTCTGACTTTCTTTACAACTTTACTTCTATATCTACTTATTAAATATTTATCCATACCATCTCGTCACGATCGTATCAAGATGGTAGTTTTTTTGGGGCTGGCATTCGCTGCAATGATATCGACAAAATTTACAGCGATTATTTTTTACCCAATTATATTACTGGTTTTAATTTATAGAAAGTTTGTAGATAAACAATTAACAATCCAGCAATTAGCAATTAATTTTATTATTTTTAACTTTTCACTTTTAACTTTTAACTTTTTATTTATGCCCTATGCTTTTTTAGACTATCAACGCTTTATCTCTGATATAACAGCCCAAATAAAGATGAACAGCGATCCCTATATTTTTCCCTATACGCTTCAATATGTCGGGACAATCCCCTACCTTTATTATCTGAAGAATATATTTTTATGGGGACTAGGTCCGTTTATCTCAATCTTTAGTTTAATCGGGTTGTTTTCTTATTTATATCAAATATCAAAAATTAAATATCAAAAATACA
>JACQRR010000080.1 GCA_016206365.1 Candidatus Roizmanbacteria bacterium
CTTCGTCGTTTCGCTCCTCAGGGTGGAGGACCTAACGGTCCTCCAGAAGTTCAAATTACTAAACTCGCGCCAGGGAATCCTTTGGGTTTCAAGATTTCGGTTTCTGTTATTCCGGAGGTGAAGATGCAGGATTACAAATAGATTGCGAAAGAGATTCTTCTCCGCCAGCTGGCGGATCAGAATGACAACTGCGAAATTCGTGTCAATTTTCAATATTTTAAAATTTAAATTATTAAATTCATTTCATCCCGATTTAATCGGGATCAAATTAAAAATTAATCTGTATTTCTCTTGTCTTCTCATCAACATATCTCATCTTCACATACACTATTTTTCCCTCCTCTTTTAGCAGGTCTAAAATTTCTCCGGCTTTTTCTCCCCATTCAAAACAAAGCAGGTTTCCGGATTTAAGATATTTTCCCAAACCAAGATTTTTAAACTCTTCGGGATCTTGAACATTGTATAAATCAACATGAGTTAACATATCGATATATCGATATAACGATATGTACTCATAGTACACAACAAAAGTTGGCGAAATTATATTTTTTATACCTAAATACTCTCCAATTCCTTTAACAAATACTGTTTTTCCGACTCCGAGTTCTCCTTGAATGATAAAAATTAACGGTTTTTGCAGTAAACTATCCCTCCTCTTGATAATCTTTCTAAAAATAAATTGAGCAATCTTTTTTGTCTGGGTTGGAGACTTTGAAATGTAAGTCTCTTCATCTTTGAAAACAATGTCTCCTCTCCTCAAAATTTTAATTTTTGCATCAGTCAAATCAACAACTGTAGATGGTTTGTTTCTTGACAACACCCCGGCATCAATAATTAGGTCTATCAATCGTTTTTTCTTTTTTGGGAGTTCGTTGAGTAGGCTATGAACCGAATAATGAGCAGGTCTTCCAGATAAATTAGCCGATGTGGCCGTGACCGGCTTGCCAAACTTTTTCACTAACTGTTTTATAAACTGATAATCTGGAATCCGAACTCCCAACGTTCCCTTTTCTGATTCAAGAAGCGGCGAAACTTTATGCTTCGAAGGCAAAATAACCGTGAATGGTCCTGGTAATAATTCTTTCACCGATCGAAGCTGTTGTTTTTTTATCATCACCTGACCTTGGAGCGTAGAAAAATCTGGGACAAAAATAGAGATTGGCTTACCACGTTGCCTATTCTTAAATTGGATGAGTTTTTTCACCGCTTTTTCATTTGTAGCATCCACCAATAAACCATAAACAGTATCAGATGGTGAAACGATTAATCCAGCTTTATTGAGTAGTTCGACTATTAGTGGGATATTATTTTCCGAATATTGAATTATTTTCATTAATTTAACAATAAAGCAATCTAACAATATAACAATGTCCTTTCTATTCTATCAAATATCTGCTAAAATTAATTTATGGCTAATTCTAAAAACTTAAGAAAAAATGCTAGCGCTATCAAAAAAATAGCCGAGTTCAATTTCAATTTTGATCTTAAAACGCTCTTTATTGTCTTTTTCATCGGACTTTTTGTCTATTATATTTTTACTTCTCTTTCAAAAGAAGTCAGACAGACTCTACCAGAAAAATCGATTACCACGATCGTTAAAGAAATAAAAGATGGGAAAGTACAAAAAGTAGAGATCATCGACAATAAAATCCTCGTCTATTACAAAAACGATAAACTTGCAATAACATATAAAGAAGAGAGTGATAGTTTCTTAAAGACTCTAAAAGACGCTGACATCGACTCATCTTCTCTGAATGTCATCATAAAAGATACTCAGGGATCGGTGGGCCTCATCAACTTTTTAAGCAACATCATACCCACGGTTCTTATGGTTGCTTTTTTTATTTTTCTCTTTCGCCAAGCAAAAGGAGCTCAAGAGTCAGTCTTTTCCTTTGGACAATCCAGAGCCAAACGTTTCAGCAAAGATCTTCCTAAAATTACCTTCCACAACGTGGCTGGAGTCGATGAGGCCAAAAAAGAACTTGAAGAGGTTGTTGATTTTTTAAAACATCCAGATAAATATAAAAAATTAGGCGCCCGAACTCCCAAAGGCGTAATACTTATTGGTCCTTCAGGTTGTGGAAAAACACTTCTGGCAAAGGCAGTAGCTGGCGAAGCAGGGGTACCTTTTTTCTCAATCGCTGGATCCGAGTTTATGGAAATGCTGGTTGGTATCGGAGCAGCTCGTGTGCGAGACCTTTTTGCTACAGCCAAAAAAAGTGCTCCTACGATTATCTTCATCGATGAGATAGATGCTATTGGAAGAGCGCGTTCGGTCGGCGTGATGCCGTCGCATGATGAAAGAGAACAAACCTTGAATCAAATTTTAGTGGAGATGGATGGATTCAACCCAAATGAACAAGTCGTCGTCATTGCGGCCACCAATCGAGGAGATCTTTTAGATTCTGCTCTGCTTCGTCCGGGAAGATTTGATCGAAGAATCATAGTCGATTTTCCAGACCTTGAAGGCAGAAAAGCAATTATAAAAATTCACGCAAACGGAAAACCTTTTGTGGAAGGCGTTGACTGGGAAAAAGTGGCAAAACGTACGGTTGGCTTTTCAGGAGCGGATCTCGAAAACATGCTCAACGAAGCAGCCATCTATGCCGCAAGGCAAGGGAAGGATAAGATTACCATGGATGATATCGAAGAAGCCGCAACAAAAGTAAAGCTAGGACCAGAAAAGAAGCGATTACAGTCGGACTTGGACAAAAAGTTGACCGCCTATCATGAAGCAGGACACGCTATAGTTTCTCACTTTTTACCCAACACCGATCCAGTCCATCGAATTTCAATCGTTTCTCGAGGGATGGCTCTTGGTTTTACTTTGATTCCTCCCGTAAAGGACAAACTACATGAAACTAAAACCCATCTACTTGAACAAATTACGATGATGATGGGCGGCCGCGCCGCAGAGGAAGTCGTCTTTAACGAAATAACGACTGGAGCGGCAAACGATTTTGACCAAGCCACTCAAATTGCTAAAGCCATGGTTATAGAGTATGGGATGAGCGATCTGGGGCCAATAAATTTTGGGCCTACTATGGATATCACTGAGTGGGGTAAAACATACTGGGAGCATAATACCGTGTCTCAAGAAATGCTTGCCAAGATTGATGCCGAAGTAAAAAAAATTATAACTTCAAGATTTCAAATCGCTGTTAGAACAATTAAAGAAAATAAAGAAACGCTCGATAAAGTAGCTGCAGCTTTGCTGAAAACCGAAAGCCTGGATCAGGAAGAATTTGAAAAAATCGTCGGCCATAAGTCGAAGCCCAATTGAAATGAATACTCTACTTTTGATAGACGGTAACGCCATAATGCACCGCGCTTTCTACGCGCTTCCACCCTTTAAAACCAGAAAAGGAACTCCGACTAACGTCATCTATGGATTTTTTTCCATGCTCCATAAATCGATATCGGATTTTCATCCCAATTTTATTGTGGTCTGCTTCGACACTCCCAAACCAACCTTCAGAAATAAAATCTTCAAAGATTATCAAGCACAAAGACCCAAAATTTCAGATGATTTTATCACCCAAATACCTCTGGTAAAAGAGGCCTTAGATGAAGCTGGAATTACTCATCTTGAGAAAGACGGCTTTGAAGCAGACGATTTGATTGGAACTGTTGTAAAAAAATGCGAAGCCGCGTTTGACGCGGGAATACGAGTCCTTATCTTATCAGGCGACAGAGATATTCAACAGCTTGTTGATAAAAATGTCTATGTCATTACTCCCAAACTTGGTCTTTCAGATATCAAAATGTATGATCTGGCTGAAGTGCAAAAAAAATTCGGCCTTAATCCTGAGCAAATTCCAGATCTAAAGGCTTTAATGGGAGACCCTTCCGATAATTATACCGGAGCCAAAGGGATAGGACCCAAAACTGCAGCTAAACTATTACAGCAATACGAATCAATTGAAGGTATTTATTCTCATCTGAATGAAGTTGATGAAAAAATAAAAAAATCGTTAGAAGAAAATAAAAAGAATGTTTTATTATCCTACAAACTTGCAACAATAGATACAAAAGTACCAATCGAATTTGATATAGAGAAAACCAAATTTGAAAAATTTAACGTAGCGCTCAAAATTTACTTTTTGAAGTATGAAATGAAATCCCTGGCTAACCGATTTTTTTCTCCTCAAAAACTAAATAATACAAATGCTAAAAAAGCAAAAAAAGAAAAAAATTCAGATCAGATAGGATTATTTTAAAATATCCTTTTTTGTCATTGCGTGCAAAGCCAAGTCTGACTTGATGAAGCGAAACAATCTCAGTCATTATGGGATTACTTCGTCATTACATTCCTCGTAATGACAAGGGGTTGATTAATGTCATTGCGAGGAGTGAGCTTTGCGAACGACGAAGCAATCTCTGCAATAATATCGTGAACACTAAAAATTACTTCATTTACATTGCCACAAATAAAATAAATACTGTTTTATATACTGGTGTAACAAA
>JACQRR010000081.1 GCA_016206365.1 Candidatus Roizmanbacteria bacterium
GGACCGTACTGTCGAAAGATGCAGAGTGAAGCCGAGGTACGGTACGGGAGCGAACTCTGCGGTCACGTCGTAGAAAACGCCCGCGGCCGTTGGTCGTTCGTATACAGCGACCGATGGCGTGATAGGGGTGAATCGGCGAGTGTTTGGAAGATAATTTTTTTTCCGTTGGCAAAATTTATTCTAAATTATTTTATTAAGTTGGGTTTTCTCGACGGTCCAGCCGGATTTACCTATGCTTTTTTAATGAGCTTTCATTCTTTTTTGGTGAGGGCAAAGTTATGGCAATATAGCAAATCAATTAATCTTCGTCATTCTGGGGAGCGTTAGCGACTCCAGAATCGTATTTAATAACAACGATTCCGGACAAGGAACGTCTGACGTTCCAAGCCGGAATGAGGAGAAATTATGTTATTAACTATTTTAACTTATTTAACTTTTTCCCTTTTTTCTTTTGGGCAGTTGGGAAGAATTTCTTTTTTTGATCAGCAGATAAATATTTATCTGTATGAAACACTGGTTTTAAGTGTTTTATTGGTCTTATTTGTGAGATATGGTTTGCAACCTATTAAAGATTCCTTAAAAAAATTCATACTCGTATATCTTTTCCTGCTTTTTTTATTTGTATCAATTCTTTTTGGGGTAAGGAATTTTAAACCTTTTGAGAATTTAGTTGGTTTATTATATTTTTTAAGACTTCTACTCTATTTCGGTTATTTCTTTTATCTTTTGCATCACATCAAGAGGCAACCCCAGTTTGGAAAAATACTTACGAAAGGACTTTTGATTTTTATTGTTTTAACTGCAATATCTTCTATCCTTCAATATTTCTTTTATCCAGATTTAAGAAATCTTTTGTATGCGGGTTGGGATCCTCATCTTTATAGATTATTTGGAACATTTTTTGATACTTCAATCGCAGGGGCAGTTTATGGAGTTCTACTTGTTTTTTTGAATTTTAGAGCTAAAGAAGTGATAAAAAATAAATATACTCGATACCTATTTTTGGCTATTTTTTTTATTTTTATTATTTTAACCTATAATCGAAGCTTGTATGCGGTTTTCTTAACTGTTTCTGCGTTATTTTTTTTAAAAAAACATCTCTACTATCACTTCTTAAGATTATTGGTCTTATTCGTACTATTAGTCATATTGGCGCCAAAACCTTTTGGAGAAGGAGTAAATTTGGCTCGGACTTTTTCTATAGAATCTCGCATAGACGATTATAGAACTGCAATAAAAATCTGGCAAAAGAAACCACTTTTGGGCTATGGATATAATAGAATTCGCTATCTGAAACGTCAGATGAATATTATAGAAGAGGTTGGTTTCAATATAACACATTCAGGCGCATCATTTCACTCAAGTTTTCTTGTTGTCTTAGTTTCAGCGGGGGTTCTTGGATTCAGTTTTTTTATATTAACGCTCATACAATTAGCAATGTTTAGTGAATTCAACAAATATATCGTTTTATTCTTAGGTTTATTATCTTTCGCTGATAATATTTTTCTTCATCCATTTATATTATTTTTATTTTTTTCATTGACTTTGTTATCTCGGCTTACTCCTTCTCATAAATTAAGGTGAGAATTTTCTCCTCGCTATTGCCTGCGATGTCTTGCGCAATGATAAAAATTTTGTTTTCACCTTCTTTAAGTTTTATTAGGGTTTGAAAAATACCTTGAGCTTCTACAACGACAGGTAAATCGTTGATTTTTATGTAGGTTTCTTTATCGGTTGAACCAGTAACTTTTACTTCTTGCTTGTTAGTTTTTAGTCCATCTTGTGGTTCTTTTATCTCTAGTTTTGGTTTTTCACTTTTATAAAAGACGGCGAATACTTTTGATTTTTTTTCTTCATTTTGGTCTCTGGATTTAGCAATAACATAGACTTTGTTGTCACCTTTTTTGAGATCTCCGATTTCCTCGCTGAAATTGTCAGAGGATAAAAGGGAGGTTTCTTTAACTAAGTCGTCATTGAGATAGAATTCGATCTCATTAAAGTTGATAACCGATCCTCCAACAAAAATTTGTGAACTGTTGGTAGCTACAGGAATACTGTCGATATCCACACCACCAATAAAATTTTGATTTTTGTTGAGTGGTATTGTTTTGTCTTCAGACAGGTGGGCGACAAAAACAGAGGTGTTTAAAAGGATTTTTAAACCAACAGTAAAAATAAGAACGATGACTGTCAAAAGAACTAAAACGACAAATATGATATTTACCGTGAACTGTTTCTTTTGCTGCTGCTCTAGTCTGGACATGGAGCCGATGGTCGGGATCGAACCGACGACCTACTGTTTACGATACAGCCGCTCTACCAGCTGAGCTACATCGGCAAATTAATGCTATAATTTTAGCACAATTTTCGATTAACTACGAGTTTCGCACTTTCTGTCATCCTGAGGAGTCCCGATTTTCATCGGGATAAATTCCACGACGAAGGATCTCTGAACTTGTTTCAGGACGTCTGACGTCCTTTCAGAACTCGCATTCGCCAGGTACAGTCCTGTACCTGGCATTCGCCGAGTCAAA
>JACQRR010000084.1 GCA_016206365.1 Candidatus Roizmanbacteria bacterium
AACAAATAAAAAACTTTTATTAAGTTTATTATTTTCTATCCCTTTAATATCTAATCTGGTTAAAGAAATTGACTTGGTCAGATTTACCAGAAGCCTCCATTATCTACTTTCATCGGGCATTCCCATCGTCAGCGCGCTTGAGTTAACCGAGCAAGTGGTGTTAAGGAAAGATCTTGCCAAGATGATTAGGTCTTCAAAAGAAATGATTATTTCAGGCAAAAAATTATCCGAAGGGTTGAAATCAGCCAAGGGAAAAATTCCAGCCATTATGGTAAAAATCATTGAAGCTGGAGAAAAAAGCGGTAGCCTTGATAAATCTTTAAAAGATATATCTGAATACCTCGACTACCAAGTCACTAATTCTCTAAGAACGCTGACTGCTCTCATGGAACCAGCCATGTTAGTCTTAGTCGGTATCGTGGTTGGCGGAATGATGCTCGCGATTATTGGCCCCATTTACAACCTCATTGGCCAAGTTGGGCAAAGATAATGAAAAAAAAATATCATGCTGGATTCAGTTTGCCTGAATTGCTGATCGTTCTAACTATCTTGGCGGTATTATTCTCGCTCACCGCCATTAACCTCTTGACGGCTTATCATAAAAATACACTCCACACCTCTGTTACAACCTTGACATCCGATCTTAAACACCAACAGCTCAAAGCAATGGTCGGTGACACCGAAGGACAGACCTCGTCATCACCGTATGGCATTTTTTTTCAGCCAAACAACTACACACTATTTAGGGGTTCTGCTTATTCTTCTTCTGAAGCTTCTAATTTTATTATTGCTTTAAATAGTGATTTACAATTCTCCAATATTTTGGTCCCCGATTCACAAGTAATTTTCGCAAAAGGAAACGGAGAAATCTCAAACTACATCGAAAACTTTAATTATGTGACTCTAAAAAATATCAGAACTGATGAAACAAAAACAATCCAAATTAATCAACTCGGAACGATTTTAAATATCTATTGATATGCAAAAAGGTCAATCATTAGTAGAATTACTCTTAGCTATTGGCTTGGCTTCAATTCTGCTACCTGCTTTAATAACTGGTCTGGTGACGTCCAGAGAAGGAAAAAGTCAGCAATCTCAGAGAGTTAAGGCTGTCTCTTTGCTTCGTCAAACACAAGAGGCGATTCGCAGCATCAGAAATAGAAACTGGGATAATATTGCCGTCAACGGCACTTACCATACCGAAATTGTCGGCAATCAGTGGATTTTATCTTCAAATTCGGCTACTGTTGATGGCTTTACCCAATCAATTATCCTCAGCAGTATTAATAGAGATTCTTCAGGGGCGATTGTCTCCGAACCAAACGGGGTGATTGATGCCTCGACCAAAAAAGTCGATATTTCAATCGCTTGGTATCAGCCGTATTCTTCTTTGACCAACTCATCATTATACCTCACTCGTTGGAGAGACAATATATCCTATACCGAAACGACCCAATCACAATTTAACGCCGGTACTAAAAATGGAACTGTCGTCCGCTCCACTAATCCGCCACAAGTTCCGGATGACGGCGAGATTGTTTTGGCTACTGGGGGACATAGCGACTGGTGTTCTCCCAGCCTCGATTCCAATACGCTAAATTTGCCAAAAAACGGTGTTGGAAAAGCGATTTCGGCGAGAGCAGGTTCGGCAGTTGGACAATCAAGCCAGGCCGCCGCCGGAACCGGTGAAAATTCTTCCGGCGTTTCATACGCCAACATTAATATTTCAGATACTTTTCCTCCAGTCCCAAGCATCCAGGGTACATTCGACGGCTATAAAACTAATGGCGTTTTCACCGAACAAAACTATGCCTATCTGGCAACCGACACTAATGGAAAACAAGGAGTCATCATCGACCTCAGTCAAAAAATAGGCGAAAAATATCAAGAGGCCGGCAGTCTAAACACCGGAATATCAAGCAGCAAAGGTCGCAGCATCTTTGTCTTAAATGATATTGCCTACCTAACGGCTAATAATAAAAAACTTTATACGTTCAACATTGCTAATAAGTCTGGGTCTCATAACCCAATCGGGAGTGTAACGCTGCCCGGAGTTGGTAACAAAGTAGTAGTATTTCACGACGTCGATTATGACTATGCTTTTGTCGCCGTCAATAGCGAGCAGACACCATTGCAGATCATTCAAAGCAGCAACAATGGTCAGACATTGAGCGTCGTTGGTTCGGCCAATCTGCCCGACGACGAAGATGGCATGGATGTCGTCGTAAATTCCACTGGCACGCGAGCCTATCTCATTATTGAAGAAAATAAAAAATTTTATATCATCGATACTTCAACTAAATCAGGTAATCAGCCTACTCTTGGAATTTACAGTACCGGACAGATGAATCCTAAGGGTATCGCCGTCGTTCCTGGTAACCGGGCGATTGTTGTTGGATCAAGCGGCGAAGAATATCAAGTCGTCAACATCTCAAACGAATCTTCGCCCGGCCGTTGCGGAGGAGTAGACGTAAATATCAATATAAACGGCGTCTCGTCAATTGTGGAAAGCGACGGCGATGCTTATTCTTATATCATCTCTGATTCTGATCCAGAATTCCGCATCATCGAAGGTGGGTCTGGCGGAGCATTTACGAGCAATGGTATATTTGAATCTCAAACCTTTAATCCGGGTTATCAAACGGCCGACAATCGATTTTCGGCCAATTTCAGCCAACCGGCCAGTACGGCGATTCAGTTTCAGGTTGCTTTAGCCAATATGGAATCGGAAGTCTGTCCAGCTAGTTTTACCTTCGTCGGGCCAAGCGGTACCTCCTCAGACTGGTTTACTCCCTCCGCCGGATCAACTTCCTTCTCGGCTGCCTTTCCTCTCGGTAGTTATGGTTCAAACTATGCAAATCCCGGACAATGTTTTAGATATAAAACTCAACTTTCGACAACAGATCAAAATAACACGCCGGTTCTTTATGACTTTACCATCAATTATTCACCATAGTCCGCCAGCGTCATTCCGAGCGAAGCCATGTCTGACTCGGCGAAGCGAGGAATCTAGCGACCGAAGGGAGCGTAAAAAAAGAATACGCTACGCTAGATTTCTCGATCACTTCGTTCCTCGAAATGACAATAAATATGAATAAAAAATTAAAAGGATACACTTTAATAGAGCTCCTTATCTTTATAGGCATGCTTTCAATTCTTCTTGGCATCCTATCGCAAGTCTTCAGTTCAATCATCGACGCGAGGCTCGAGTCGGAGAGCACTTCAAGCGTTGTGCAGGACGGAAATTTTTTGCTAAACCGATTTAGCTACGACATAGCCAAGGCAACCAACGTAAATAGGCCAAGTGCGGTGGGAACAAGCGACACAACTCTAGATCTTACCATAGACAGCGCAAACTACGTATATGCTCTAAACGGTGGAAGTCTAGAGCTGACTATAAACAGCTCAGCTTACCAACTTAACGGTATAAACACAAACATCTCTAATTTGAACTTTAAAAGAATTGGAAACGATGACGGAAAAGATACTATTCAACTCAACTACTCTGTAACAAGCAAAACCCAGCGGGCCTCTGGTCCTGAATCTAAAAGTTATCAAACGACAGTTGGGCTACGCTAACAATATGAGTAATAAAAAAGGTCAAACACTTCTCATGCTCTTGGTCTTTATGATCATTGCCATAACGGTAACATCTGCAGCTACAACTCTTATCTTGGTCAACTCGTCAAATACTCAAAAGATGGAAGGCGGAACAGTAGCTTATCATCTAGCGGAAAGCGGAGTTGAGAACGCGCTGCTTCGACTTCTTCGCAACCCGAACTATACCGGAGAAACGCTTAATATAAACGAAGGAACGGCTACTATCACCGTCACAGGAAGCAATCCATATACGATCACCTCCATAGGTAGAAACGGAAATTTTTCCCGAACTCTGCAGGTAGTGGTAAATTATAATGGTAATATGACGATATCCTCTTGGAGGGAGGTATTTTAAATGATAAAAAATAAAGCAATCGTTTTCATCAAAAAAGACGGATTTGAATATCACGACTCAGCGCAATCTAAAAGTGTAAATTTTATCTTTCAACCAAATATAATCCAAGATTTAGAAGTTATAGATAAAGACCAATTAAAGCTTGCGGTTAAGTCTTTTGTCGAGGCAAACAAATTAGCTCCCGCCAACATACTATATATCATCGCCGATTCTATCATCTTTGAAAAAACTTTTGCTCTAACAGCCGAAACAAACAAAGATATTGAAATTCAAAAATTCTTGGAAAATATTCCGTTTGAGTACGTAATCTACAAACTGATCGATGGGCAAAAAGACTATAAGGTGTTGGCAATAAATAAAGAGCTCTATGGCGGATTTAAACTCTCATTTGAGTCGGTCGGATTCAAAGTTCTAGGCATCATCCCTCAATCGTCCCTAGGCGAGTTATACCGTAATAATCAAAGCCTTAATTCTGATATTGTAAAATATGTCTTAAGCCGTTTTGAACTTCTGCAAAAACAAGGTTTTACCCAGGAGGAAATAAAATCGACGACTCAATCGTCTGACAATGAGGATCTGATCAACGCCAAAAAAACTCCAAGCCCTCTGAATAAATACAGATTGCCGCTTTTACTTTCTCTATTCGTTATCGTCGCCAGCATCCTTTCATTTGCCGTCTATATTCGATATACTCAAAAATCAAAAGCCAGCCCAGTACCATCAACAATACTTGCGCCCCCAATCGCATCGCCTACACCAACCATCCAAGAAACTCCCTCAAGCACTCCTTCTGCCTCTCCTACTTAATCTGCGGTGATGCCGCTGGTTTTTTTCATATCTAATGTCCCATGTTTAAGCCGTGAAGAAATGTTATATAATACCAAAATGTATGTAGAGCGCCGAATGGGTATTTCAACCATAACTTTGGCTCGTTCTACAAATGAAGAAAAACGGATTACTACTGCCCTGGGTATCCTTTATAAAAATCTTGCCCGCTCGGGAAGACAAATTCCCATCGTCGCGGTTGATGGCGGATCCGATATTTCTTTTGTTAAAAAAGTTGAGGGAATCCTAGGAATAGATGTTCCGCTGGCTAGCGAAAAAGGTCTATTCCCTCAGGTTTTAGCGAGTTTACAATGGGCCAAGGATCGGGGAGTCAACGCCATTCTTTATACAGAATCCGACAAGGTCTTATTCTCTGAGAGAATTACTAACCTATTAACTCCAGCAGAAGACTTGATGCATATGCATTCAAACTTCGGTATTATTTTAGCTGCAAGAACGCCAGAAAGCTTTGCCACCTACCCAGAGACCCAAAGAGCTGAAGAAAGTACGGTTAATTCATTACTCAGAGATATAACTGGATTGGATTTTGACTTTACTTATGGTCCACGTATTATTTCTGCCGATATGATAGATCATCTCAAAAAATTACCTAAAGATATCGGTTGGGGTTGGTTGAGCGCTGCAGTAGTGATTGCCAAAAAAAGAGGAAAAGGGATTTATGCAGTGACTATGGATTTTCCTTGCCAGGTGGAAGACAAGTTTGAGACGGAAAGCGACAGAAAATATCGCCAATCTCAGGCGCAAAACCATAGGTACGCTATAGATCTCGCTGAAAAACTATAGACCAACAAACTTTTTTTGCCTAAATCTAAGTTTTTGATAAGGATTATTGAGCAACGAGGCCTCAAGCCTCATCACCTCTTTTAAATTCTCGGCCAGCCTTAAAAAAGCAGGATCTTTGGTGTTTCGAAGCGCCTGATACTCGGTATTTTGTAAAAAAAGATAGAGAGCGCGGTATCTTTTCTTACCAATTCTTTTAGCCATCTGAATGTTTTTTAAGGCGGCCATGGTATTATTGCCTAATCTTAAGCTTCCCCGAGCTTGTACATCCCAGGCCATGATCTCCAAATACTTTGTCTGTTCAGGTAGTTGGCTAACGCACTTAAAAGCCATCTCCATCTGTGTGTCAAAATAATTTTTATCCTTTAAAATAAGGGCAGTTTTTGCTAGCTCAAAATGAGTCACCAGCCTCTCGGAAAAATGATTTTTAGGATTATATTTTAAGGAAATCTCGCCAATGCTACGACAGTCTTCCGCCTCTTTTCGGGAAACCTCAACCCAGGGTCGAGTAATAATTTCTAAACGCTTAAGGGCAATAGCCATCCAATAAGAAGGGCCCAACTCAGAAATATTGGTTTCTCTGGCGAACTCTATATTTCTTATTGCCTGTAGATAGGCGGCTTTAAAATCTTTGGGTTTAGTGATATCGGAAAGACATCTTGCTTTCACCCAATTTAATCGACTTATTATCTTTTTAATTTTATTATTTTTATGGAGCCCAAGGTTATAGATTAGTTTAATTAACTTACCCATCTTTTTATAGATCATATGGGGATAGCCTTCATAAATTTTCTCGTACGCCAAGTCTGCCTGCTCCATAAGGTAATCGGGTATGTTAGCTGAATTTTCAATCTCTTCAACTGATATATCCTGTTCATTTTTGGACACGCGTTTTTTCTCTTCAAAAAAACCGATTATTCTTTTATTTTCATCTTCGGTTAAATATCCTTGACCTGCTGAAGCTAAAAATAAGTTTACTTCGTCAATAGTAGAAAAACCGCTTTTTTTAATAAAGACCTCTACAATAGTTAGTAGAAGTTTTCGATCGTGGGGAATTCTGTCGCCGTTTTGCCAGTGGGAGAATAAACTATCTTCATAAATCAAACCTTCTTGCGCCAAAGCATCACCAAACTCTGTGAGCGTAGCAAAACCAGATTTGAGGCGCAATCTCTTAAAAAGGACTGGAAAATCGCCTTTTTGAACAAGCATGCCAACTTTATAATACTCTTTTTTCCAAATTTGTCAATTTTTTCTTACACCAATATTTTCTGACAAATTTGTCATTCACACCGACAATCTCGTAAGTTATAAATTAAAAAGATGAAAAAGAAAATCCGTCAACAAAACTGCCATCACACCTTAAAGTATCCTTATTTATAT
>JACQRR010000091.1 GCA_016206365.1 Candidatus Roizmanbacteria bacterium
ACCATATCAAACTATACATTTTTGTCATTGCGAGGAGTGGTGATTTTTAGTTGAAACGACGAAGCAATCTCATCACTATAACGAACTGAAACAGAGATTGCGGAGTTTATCCCGAGCTGTTTTGAGATTGCTTTGGCCGATGAATCGGCCTCGCAATGACAGCGAGGGACCCCTCGCTCGCACTGATATACCCCTCTTACGCTGGTTTGTCCCGATTAAATCGGGATCAAAGCAGCCTACAGTCCCTGTGGGATTAGAGGGAGTTATACTCGAGCAAATTCATTTGCAAGTGGTATATAATAAATTTGATGCAGGTCAAGTATAAACAACCCGTTTCAAAATTTATCATCTTTTTTGTTTCCCTGCTCCTTTTTCTCTCAGCCGGTTTGAATATTTATTTTATTAAAAAAACAATCCCTTTTGGTAAAAAGTCAAATCAACTGGAATCTTTTAAAGCGGTAAAAGTTATCGATGGCGACACATTTGATACCGACGGTGGAGACAGAATACGTCTCTCTGAGATTGATGCTCCGGAGTATCCCGAAGGCTGTATGGGAGAAGATGCGAAAGAAAGATTAGAAGGCCTCATTCTGAATTCTACTATATCAATTGACAAAATTGGAACCGACAACTTTGGCAGAACCTTGGCTTATGTCTATCGTGATCAACTTTTTATAAACGAAGTTCTTACCGAAGAAGGTCTCGCCTATTTTAGGAAAGGCAAAGTAATAACAGCGAGTTCATTAATGATTGAAAAAGCTCAAGATAAAGCCATGTTGACCGCGCGAGGAGTCTGGTCAAGCCTTTGTCAGACGAAAAAACAAGGCTGCGTAATAAAAGGCAATTATCGCTCGGCAGACAATACCCGTCTCTATCATACTCCAGATTGTTATAACTATGATAAGATTACAATACGGCCCGGTACATCAGACCGTTGGTTTTGCCGCGAAGAAGAAGCCAGCAAAGCTGGTTTCATCAAATCCCTTGATTGCCCGAAATAAGAGATTAAAAAATTGATCTGATTCAAGTACTCTTCGAGTATTTTTTTATTTTGGTTTTTGAGCTTTACTACCAATTGTTACTGTACTTCCAACTTGTTTTCCATCTTCAAGTCCCTAGAAATTTGTATTTATCCCATGTTGAACAGTGTAGTTGTCTTATATAGAATTCCTAACCCTCCAATACTGAAGCCGGCCTCCGCTTTCATAATAAACGAGTTCAAAAGTTTTTAATATTTTTGTCGTTCTAGTATGATTTCCAACCTCTGGAGTTGGATATATTGTTATTACGATCTAAACTTTTGTTTTCAAATTTTGTGAGCTCGGCGAGACTCGAACTCGCAACCAGCGCCTTAAGAGGGAGACGCTCTTTACCCGTTCAAACTTTCAGTGGTAAAATTAGAAAGTTTGCTCGGGTTCACCCGCGCAAATTTCCAACTCAAAATTTGTTCGGGTAAACCAGTTGAGCTAAAAATCTTGTAGTAATGTGAGTCCGGCGAGACTCGAACTCGCAACCACCTCCTTAAGAGGGAGATGCTCTACCGGTTGAGCTACGGACCCTTTAGGTGGCAAGATTTTTATTTTTGATTTTGAAAGTAATTTTTTAACACTTTTTTTAAATAATTTCTTCCCCATTGCGTTTTAAAAAACTTTTCTCTTGTTGTTGCGTCCTGTTGATTCAAATAAGCTTCATAGTAAATTAAAATAAATGGTTTTCTATGTTTTGTTGCTTCAACTTTTCCTTTATTATGATCATTAAATCTTCTTTTTAGATCATCAGAATAGCCATTATAAAGTTTTTGATCTCTCAAACTTTTCAAGACATAAACGTAAAACATCTTTATGTGCTCTCGAGAGGAATTGAACCTCTACCACATGGTTCGACCCGCCTGCTTTGAAATGCGTCCCCAAGAGGAATCGAACCTCTATCCCTGGTTCCGAAGACCAGTGCTTTATCCGTTGAGCTATGGGGACAAAGCATTTCGGGCAGGAGCCACGTACTCCATCCGTTAAGCTACGGGAGCTAATTTATATTATACTATAGTTATGGTCGGTATTATTTTATACTATCTGGTTATATTTGGCGAGTTAATTTTCGCAATAGGATTTTCCATCGTCACCTTTTCTTTTATCTACTCGAGTCTTAAAGGATCTCCCTATGTTCCAACCAAAAAAAAAGAAATTGATTACATCCTAAAAAATGCTAATTTAAACCCCGATCTAAACTTTCTTGAACTTGGTTGTGGAGATGGCAGGGTCTCAAGGCAAGCAGCCATGCGGTATAAAGTGAAGGCCCTCGGGGTAGACATCAACCCATTATTGGTATGGTACTCTAGATTGATATCAAAATTAGACGGCGTAGCAAATACAAAGTTTATAACAAAAAATATATTTGATACAGACTTGTCACATGCCGACGTTCTCTATCTTTTTCTAATGCCAAAACTAATTGAGCTTATCGTTCCAAAATTAGAAAGAGAACTAAAAAAGGATGCTACCGTAATTTCGCACGGCTTTAAGATCGTAAAGTGGCAAAATCGGCTTCGCAAAAAAATAGATCACAAGCCTTTTCCGACTTACTTTTATCTTAAATAAACAACATCCTCAAGTACATAATCGGTAACCGTTCAGGATTTGACAAAACCTCTGTCATCCTGAACGAAGTGAAGGATCTCTGAACTTGTTTCAGGGAATCTCGCATACGCGAGAGATTCTTCGCTACGCTCAGAATGACAATTATTTGACTATTCCTGAACCGTTACCATAATCGAGTTTGACAAAATGCTAAATTTTCCTTATAGTAAATTTATGGCCAAAAAAATAGTTATTTATTTTTCTTCTTTTTTAGCGCTTCTCCTAATTAATTTTTTTTTGCTGGCTAATCTTACCTCAAGATTTGATCGGCAAGTTGCCATCAATAGAATATTAGAAGAGATTGATGATAGCAACAATATTGCAAAACAGTTTAACTATTCTAACGCACCTTTTGCCTCGACACCTTTTGAAACCGAGGCAAAAGTCTCCGACGCAAGACCGGCCAATCTAAAAGCTTTTTTTAGAAAACACGGGTCTCCTCTCTATGACTATGCGGATCTTATTGTTGAAGAATCAGACAAGAATGGTTTTGACTACAGATTATTACCTGCAATAGCTATGCAAGAATCGACCCTCTGTCGGGCGATACCCTTTAATTCGCACAACTGTTGGGGTTGGGGTATCTATGGAAATATAGTTACACAATTTTCTTCCTATGAAGAGGCGATTAAGACTGTAGCTACTGGTTTAAAAAAAGAGTATCTTGATAAAGGACTTACTACAGCAACCAAAATAATGCAGAAATATACTCCTTCGTCTAACGGCAGCTGGGCATTTGCAGTTAATGACGTATTAAGAGTATTAGAATAGATTAGATCTTACTGTATCGATCTTGCTGACTGAAGTTCTTGGGATAATGAATAGAGCGTACCTCTTTTCTTAGAGCGCGCCGTAAACAATGACCCTCTTTTCTTTTTTTTAGAAATCATGGCTTGAAGCCAGGTGCGAGATTCGCCGATTTTTGCACGTAAGGCTCGCAAGATACTTAATATTATCTCAAAGAAGCGAATGTGGTAGATGCCGGGCTTTTCGGGTAGAGACTCAAGCGAGAGTCTCTGAACGTCTTTGACTTCCTGCAGAAGTGACGCATCGGCTTTTTTAATAAATTCTATTTCTTTTCGGATTTGTTCAGTTAGCTCCTTTATTTCTTTTTTGACAATTTCTAGCTCATAATATTGCTGATAATTAAAAAGAGAGAACTCTTTTCTTTGCTTTGGAATAGGTTTTTTTATTTCTCTTGGCCAGCCTAATTCTTCCGAGTAATTTTGATAATCGCCGCTTTTATTAGTAAAAATTTGATCAAATCCTTTTATCGACTCGACGGTGTTTTGGTTATCGAAAAGTTTTGACTTTTTATTTTTAGGACCTATAGCATTTGTCATTTACACAAAATTATACTAAATGCTTAAGAGATAGTCAAGAGTCTTCTGCTTTCGTAAAACCGAAGCGTAAAAATAAGAATTGGCTTTTGCGGCGTCTCTCTCTTTTATATCGGTGATGGAAGAAAAAAACTTTTCCAGATCCTGATTCTCCACTCTAATATTTTCTCTATCGGCTAATTCTGCTAGAATAAACTCCAGTTTGTAGGTTTGCTCAATTTCGTCTTTATATTTTTTTCTAAGTTCTTCCTGGGTTAGATTCTTGGATTTTAAATAAGTTTCGACAGTAAGGCCAATTTTTTGGATATCTGTAAGCAGATTGCTAAGCCTCTGATTTAGTTCCTCTTGGATCATAAGATCGGATATTTCGCATTTTACTTCCTTCAGAAGAGCTGTGAGGATAATGTTAAGAAGATTTTGCTGTCTCTGCGTCTTTTCTTTTTCAGAGAGTTCTTTTTGAGCGTCAGGTTTACCAGGAATCCATATGTCTTCTTTTTTTTGCTCTGACTTTAGCATTTTTAAAATTTCTTTATAGTTTCTCAACTCGATTATGGGCTTTTCTGCTAATGTTAATTTAATCTGCCAATCTTCTCCTTCTTTGGCTTTTACTAATTCGATTTTAGGAGATATGACCGGTTTAAAATTCTCTTTTTTTATTATTTCCTGATAGATCTGGGGAATAAGTTTTCGCACAAGGTCCTCGTATACGGTCTCTTTTTTAAGATATTTTTCGGCTATTCTCGGAGGTACTTTTCCTTTTCTAAATCCCTGCGCTTCTAGGTTTTGTATAAGTTTTAAAAATGCAGATTCGTATTCTTTATCAATAGTTTTTTTTGGAATATCAACAAGAATTTCGATAGTATTTTTAGCTAGTCGAGTAAATTTATGAGTATACATACTTAAATAACAGAACTTACGTACTTTTTATTATTATAATTTTACTCCATTTTTGCTAAGAATTAAATCAATTTTTTTTTCCTCCTTCTCGAATACCTCTTTAAAATAATTCACCTTTGAGGCCCATGTCTGGCTTGTGGCATAGATGGGCGCGATTTTTTCGACTGTATCTGCTCCTTTATCGATATAATTTTCTCGAAGTCCTCGACCTACTGTATCTATAGCTCTCTCCCAGCTTGTAAACATAATATATCCCCCACCCCAACCAAACGGATTGTTGGAATTTGGATAAACAAAACGAGCAAAAAATGATTCAAGACCTGCAATGGAAGGAAGCAAATAACAATCGAGATTGTAATTTACACAAGCGGAAATGAAGTACTCGGTCGAATTGACTAGTGGAGAATTGTAGCTAGTCAGCACTTTGCTGATAACTATTTTCTTTTTAGTCAATCTGTTAACGTTTTTATTTGTTAAATTGTTATTTGCCATCACAGCAGAGTTATCCGCTATTTTTTCTGCTAAAATTTTTTGAGGAAAAAATAGAGATAGTAATAAAATAACCAGGATCAAAAAGATTCGTTTCATAAAAAAATCCTAAAGCTTTTTCTAGTTTTGCTAGAAGAACCTTAGGATCTAGCAGGTATTATAGCATAAACTATAGGGAAGTCAAGTGTCTATGCGTGAAGCTATTATGATAGCTTGTAGTAATATTTTACTGACCTATATTTATTACCGATAATACCATATTGAAGACGGCCGCATCCAATATGGTATAGCAATTGCGAGCGAATATTCGGTTGATCATAGGCAAATATTTACGTATAATATTGATGGGATTGACCGCTTAGCTCAGTTGGCTAGACCTGCCCGACTTTGACTGGACCTGTAGCTCAGTTTGGTTAGAGCGTTGTATTGACACCTGCCCGCTATGCCGAGCTCGTAGCTCAGCGGCAGAGCGCTTCGTTGACATCGAAGAGGCCGATGGTTCAAATCCATCCGGGCTCACTAAAGCGAGGCAGGCGGGTTGCAAAGGTCAGAGGTTCGAGCCCTCTCAGGTCCACAAAGTCCAGTCAGGCGGGGCGTTACATTGACATTGTTCACCCGTTCAATTTTTTTTAAAAAAATTATTCGGGTAAAGGTCGGGGGTTCAAGTCCCTCAGCGGTCACAATAATTTTTTAGAGCGGTCCGATGGACATCAGATAAGCCACAGGTTCAAATCCTGTCGAGTCCACAACTTGACAATACTAAACTAAGTTTTAAAATAGAACTATGCTTACTAAAAAAGATGTTCAGGAAATTGCTAAAATAATTGATAACAAACTTGCTGAAAGATTTGGAAAATTCACTAAACAACAAAGCGAAAGATTTAACAGTCTCACAAAGCAAGTGGATGATAAGTTTTCAAGCTTTTCGGACCAAGTAATAGATCTTTTTAACTCTACAAATGAAAGAACGGATATCGTTGAAGAAAATTTAAGTGGTGAAATTAAAAAAACGGAGCAAAACTTAGTTAAAAAAATCTCTAACCTTGCTTACGACGTTGAAGAGACTTTAGATTATCTAAAAGATCATCACTTAAGAATTAAAGATCAGGAAAAAAGAGTCGAAAAATTAGAGGAAAAAGTTTACACTACTGCCCCATCTGCATGAATAAAAATCAAGAGCATCTTAACAATCTTCGGCACTCCTGCGCTCACCTTTTAGCTGCTGCGGTTAAAGATTTATATCCTGGCGCTCATAATGCGATCGGACCCTCGATCGAAAATGGATTTTATCAGGACTTTGATATGGGCAAGTGGAAAATCTCAGAAGCTGATTTTCCCAAGATAGAAAAAAGAATGCGAGAAATGCTTAAAACCTGGGGAGCTTTTAAGGAAAAAGAAGTTTCACTTAATCAAGCGTTGAAGGATTTTGCCGAAAATCCCTATAAAGTAGAGCTTATTAAAGATTTTGCAAAAGCAGGCAAGAAGATCACTGAGAATAATCCTGGAAATTTTCTTGATCTTTGTAAAGGTGGACATAGCAATAATCCTCAAAAAGAGTTAAAAAATTTCAAATTGCTTTCGATTGCCGGAGCTTATTGGCGTGGCGATGAGAAGAAAAAGATGTTGACCAGGATCTACGGAACTTTATTCCCCACAAAAGAAGAACTCGACAGACATCTCTGGCAACTGGCAGAGGCAAAAAAAAGAGATCACAGAAAAATTGGAATAAATTTAGACCTATTTACATTTTCGGATCTTGTAGGAAAAGGTTTACCTCTTTTTACTCCGAAGGGAACTTTGGTTCGAGAACTGTTAAATAATTTTTCTCAAGAATTGAGACTAAAGAAGGGATTTCAAAAAGTATGGATTCCTCATATTGCCAAAAATGACCTTTACAAGGTTTCCGGGCATTGGGACAAATTCGGCGACGAACTTTTCTTGGTTAAAAGTCAAGAGACTGACGACCAAATGGTACTAAAACCAATGAATTGTCCGCACCACCAACAAATATATGCGTCAAAGCCAAGAAGCTACAGAGATCTTCCCCTAAAATATATGGAAACAACAGCTATATACCGCGATGAAAAGGCAGGCGAAATGATCGGACTATCTCGCGTCAGATCAGTCACTCAAGACGATAGTCACTCGTTTTGCACTCCCGAACAAATTAAAGATGTTTATACGGAACTTATTGATATTACGCAAGAGTTCTATTATAGATTGGGAATGAAATATAAAACGAGAATTTCTTTACGAGATCCAAATCAATCTAAAAAGTATTTAGGTGACGAGAAGCTTTGGGAAAAAGCTCAATCAATACTTCTAGATATAGCAAAATCAAATAAACTTGATTACTACCTAGCTAAAGGTGAAGCGGCATTTTATGGGCCTAAAATCGATTTTATGGTTTTTGACGCACTTGGAAGAGAGTGGCAACTTGCAACACCTCAATTAGATTTTGTCCAACCGAAACGCTTTGGTCTCATCTATACAGATGATAAGGGTAAGGAGCAAACACCGGTAATGATCCATTTCGCATTAATGGGTTCTATTGAAAGATTTTTATCGATTTATATTGAACACACAATGGGTTCTTTTCCTCTTTGGCTCTCCCCTGTTCAAGTCAAGGTTTTGCCAATATCATCTAAGCAGGAAGGGTTTGCCAATAAAGTTAATAATTTTCTCCTTGATTCAAAAATTAGATCAGAGATCGATCTGGAAAACAATACGATCGGATACAAAATCCGCGAAGCAACCTTGCAAAAAATTCCCTATATGGTTATAATTGGTGTTGAGGAGATTCGACGAAGCACCATCCTGAGCAACCATAAACAGCTTAAGGGAGTCGAAGGATCCCATTACCAAAAAGA
>JACQRR010000088.1 GCA_016206365.1 Candidatus Roizmanbacteria bacterium
ACGTCGGGGGAAGAATCTCTCGCGAATGCGAGTTCTGAAACAAGTTCAGAGATCCTTCGTCGTTCCACTCCTCAGGATGACAGGAAGTGCGAAACTCGTGTTATATTCAAGTTAAAAGTATTGAATTTTCTAATCTTATTAGAAATATTGAGTAATTTAAAGTTATTCTTGACAATTGTTTTAAAAAAAGATAGTTTTAAATATAAATGGTTACACCTGAGTTATTGACTTATGTAAAACAAGCTAGACTTATGGGTTTAGCAGATCAAGAAATTACAGCAAATTTGGTTAAAGAAGGATGGAACAATATTGATATTCAACTAGCTTTAGGAAAGCTTAATGCTCCGAAACCCACTAGTGCAGTATCAAAAGGCATGCAAGCGATGAATTCAAGTCCCTCATATAGTATGTGGGATGCATTTGAGCACATTTTATTATTTATATCCCTTTATGTTTTGGCAACTTCAATAGCCCTAACATTACATTTTTTTGTTGATAAATGGATTCCCGGAATCTCCCCATATTCGTATAAGTATAATTATACTATGGGCTCGGGGGGTTTAACTCTACTTAGGGGGTACTTGGCATCTCTCATCGTATCTTATCCATTGTATGCTTTTTTCTTTTTGAGGGTTTCTAAAAGAACCGAACATTTCCCCATAATAAGAAATATTAAAGCCAGAAAATCATTAATATATTTTACACTGGTAGTAACATTTATAATCGTACTTGCAAATGTGATTTCGCTCGTTTATGGTTTTCTGAACGGTAATGTAACATTAAATTTTTTACTGCATTTTTTAATAACAGTTGGAGTTAGTGGTACGCTTTTTGGTTATTATCTTAATCAAGTTAAAGAAGATAAAAAAATAAATGTCTAAAAATAATTTGTTTATATTATTACTTGGGATTTTTATTTTATTACTAATCATAGTCGGACTTATGATTGTAGGTAATCCCGTGTCTCAACAGGGTCTCAGGTACGATGAGTTACGTTTAAGCGATTTTTTTTCTATAAAATATAGAGTAGAGTCTTACTATAAAAATAATAATGCGCTGCCTCCAAATTTACAAAGTTTAAGCAATCAATCTAATTTAAAAATATTAGACCCTGAAACAAAAAAACCATACACCTATTTAATTTCATCTTCGATGAGTTATAGACTATGTACAGTTTTTTCTACCGATTCGCTTTCTTCTAATAATCAAAGTTCTTATAATGACTCAAACTTGTCCAATCAGCATAAAAAAGGGTATGATTGCATAACTTACACGATTCCAAATTAATTGAAGCAAATATAACGGAATCTATAATAATATGTTAGCTTTTCTACGTCACAATGTTTATTGTGCAGACCATCATGATAGCAAAAAATGACCTTGCGGTCAAAGCCTTGAATTGCACTACTGTTTCTGATTCAGGCAGCTGCGGGTTTGGGAAAGTAAAGGATGTAAAAGTTGAAGAAGTTGAATAGATCTCCTCTTTTAACTTTTTTTAATTCCACTAGTAGAAGGTAATGAATCCCAAAAATCTGATTTTTTTTGTAATGATTCTTGAGACTTTTTTACGGTCGCATTTTTGTTATCTACTACAAAATAGCTTTGATCTCCAATAGTTTGGAGAGTTAATCCGCTATTCTCGGTAATAAATCTGGAATCAAAATCAAAATTAGCTACAAAAGAAGCCGGCGAAAGACGTCTAGCAACATTCGGTAAAACAGGCATAGATTGATCTAATTCCCCTTTTGAAGGACCCAAAAATTCAATTACTCCCCCAAGATCATAATCAGGCAGATATTGCGAAACTTCGACTCCATATAATCTTAGAGTTATATCTTCCAACCCCTTTCCTAAATCTAATTCAAAGTGTAATTCTGGTTTTTCTTGTGACGTGATAGTAACATTTGGATCAAATTGTTTTACCGTTGCTAAAAGCTCTTTAGTCATATTTTCACTTTGAGCAAAACCAATATCAACCATATCGATATTTCTTGCACCAAGAGCAATAGCAAATTGCCAATCTATCCCCGAGCCAATATAAGCAACTGGAGCTTTAGATCCTGTAGGCAACAATCTACCTTTTAATCTTAGGGCAGCATTCGTTTTTCTTAAATTGGCACCTTCTACTGCTCCAGAAGAGGAAGTTCCGATACTTTCTAAGAGACGAGCATATTGGCTTGATATCATTCCTGCAGTTTGGGCTTCTCGAATTAATCTAAGCCTATCCACTCTATCTTGCTCTTCTTGTTTAATTAATTTTTCATGAAATTCTTTCTGATCAGAATCAAATTGATCAGACCATCCACCTGGAGATAAATTATCTTTTCCTTCATCTAACATAAGTTTATAATTTAATTCAAGAGATTTTAATTGTAAATAAATCTTTAAAAACAACAGCACGGGATTTAAGAAACTCGGTGTTAAATGTCTCCATGAAGCCTAATCTCCCAAGTAAAGCGGGAACCTCGTCATTATCAAAAAAAGCAATCGGAACTTCCCTTGTAATATTTCCTATCTTTGCCTTGATCTTTTTTTTATAAAGATAAATTGTTTCTTCGCCGCCTACTCCTTTAGTCGTATCAACGATACAATCTTTTTCTAAAGAAATTCCGAGATCTTTAGAGACGTATTTTGGAAGAACAGTAAAATCTGCTCCTGTATCAATAACCATCCAGGAAGTAGTCCAAGTACCTAATCGTGGTGACTTAAAGGATACTTTGGCTATGGGGCGATAAACATGGCCAAAGTAAGTACGACCTTCATACTCAAAATCAAATTTTACATCCATAAGATTAACGAATGCGCTTTAGGCAGATAAGCTATTTCGGGAATTTCTTTAGGATATTTTTTTCTTATGGTTTCTAATATTTTAGATGCGCCTTCTCCTGTCTTGGCTGTAAAGATTTTTCCGGCTGCTAAAATTATGTGTTTGCCTCGATAGCGAGGGTTCTTAAATACATCGCTCATTGTCACTTTTTTTTGGGATTGTTTCATTCATAATAATACTATCACTATTTTGCTTCAAAAACAAGATTCACGGTTAAAATATATTCACTGATTAAGATATTTTTTCAGCTTTTCGGCCGCAATCCTTCTCATGCCAAACTTCATTTTTTCTTCCAATGTCATCTCGGCGAAAGTTTTATCGGAGCCATTTGGTTTGAATATCGGATCCCAACCAAATCCATTATTTCCTTTCGGATTAACAATACTTCCTTTAATCTCTCCCTCGAAAAAAGTGATCTGATTTTGATTTTTAGCATAGCCGAGTATTGTTTTGGCAACAGCAGTTTTATCTTTAGAGAAAGTAGAAAGATTATATAACCCTTTGAGACCCAATGCTTTGAGAAACCATTTAATTAATGGCCCGGGTAATCCGTTTAAAGAATTAAAATATAAAGAAGTATCTTCGACGAGGCATTCTCCATCGACATGCTTTAAGGCCTCCTCTAATTTATGAGTAATTATTTTTTTGGGATTAATTTCTTGGATTTCAGGTAGATCGATGTCCTTTTGCTGAATATGGGGAATAATCTTTTTCACTTCTGCAAATTTTCCCGTATTTGCTGTTATGAAATACAGTCTCATTACTATTGATTTTAACTCAATAAAAATTTTTCCTTTCAGCTCAAATAAATTTTATCAAATCAAAAATAAACCATTCGGACATTGATATAATAAAAGCATGAAATTGGTAGATAAATCAATAAGTCTTGATGAATTGAAGAAAATGTCTTCGAGGAAGTTTGGTACTTTAGTAAAAGCAGTAGTGGATATTAAAAAAGAAATAATGGTTATCGATGCAGATCTGCATGCCGATCAAGAAGCATATTTATTAGAAAAGGGTTCCAAGCAGGATGATTTGTGGGGAATAAATCTTTATCCAGATTTGAAAGGAGAGGATTTTATCGAGTTTGATTCGATGATAAATGTCAGGCCGAGACTTAAAAATTTTTCCCGAGGAGTTAAAAATGAAAAAATCAGGCAAAAAATTATTAATGTTGTTAATAAATTAGTCATCAAATGAATATTTTTCATAAAAATTTATCTTCCCGTTGGAATAAATTTTCAATTGTTGAACAAATGGCTAATATTGGCGCGGAGGTTGGCCGAGCTATTTCATGGCGAAAAAAAGGAAAGACTGAAATTAGTAAGAGCGCATTTTACCGAGCACTGGAACTTATTGATTTTTCGATTGACGATCCAAAAAACAAAAATTCTCTCAAAGAAATTCTGCGGCTAAGAGAGCTATTGGTTGATTATTTTATTGGAGATAACATTTATCATTCAGCAGATAAACAGTGGGAAAAATATTCTTACTTCTTTAATTTTGCAGCTAGAAATAATATCATAAATACATGAGGCTTGTTTTAAATCTTCTTATAAATGGTTTTGCTGTTTTTGTCGCCGCCAGACTGTTACCTGGAGTAATAATTGATAGTTTTTTTACTGCAGTTTTAGTCTCAGTAGGTTTAGGCATTGTCAATATTTTTATAAAACCAATTGTTCTTTTGATGACCTTGCCCATTAACATCGTCACCTTAGGCCTGTTCACTTTTATCATCAACGGCTTAATGGTCATTTTGGTTAGCACGTTCATTCCGGGATTTGTCGTACAGAATTTCGGTTGGGCCATGCTTTTCAGCCTCGTCCTCTGGGCGGTTAATTTTGTCTTTAATTCGTTGACTAAATAGTTAAGATTTATCCTCGAACTTGTCATCCTGAGCGTCAGCGAAGGATCTAGTGAACGAAGTTCACGTTAAAACGCCTACGCTAGATTCTTCTCTTCGCTACGCTTCGATCAGAATGACAATCCTGTAAATTGATTATTCTGCTCTTAAATATCTTTCGGCTTGAAGAGCATAAAGAGTAGCGTATTGTCCTTTATTTTTCAGCAATTCTTCGTGATTGCCGTCTTCGATAATTTTTCCTTTATGAATAACAACAATCCGATGGGCGTCTTTAATGGTTGAGAAACGGTGAGAGATAAATATTATTGTTCTGTCTTTTGTTTCTTTATTTAAGCGATCAAAGATTTCTGTCTCGGCTTTTGCGTCGACCGATGAGGTTGGTTCATCAAGAATTAAAACTGGAGTTTTTCTGACCAAAGCTTTAGCGATGGCCAGCTGCTGCCATTGGCCGCCGGAAAGATCGACGCCATCGGTATAATTAGGGCCGAGTTGCTGGTCTAGTTTTTTAGGAAAAGCATTGATATAATGCCAAGCGTTAGAGAGTTTCAGCGCTTTTATATACTCATCGTCAGGAAGTTTTCGTCCGGCTCCAAGCTCCATATTTTCTCTGATGGTCAGATAAAATTTGCCGAATGATTGAAAGAGAGTTGAATAAGTTTTGAATAATATATTTTCAGGGACATTTTTAAGATCTATTCCGTTTAAAAGAATCTTTCCTTCTGTTGGATCGTAAACCCGAAGAAGAAGCTTGACAAGCGTTGTTTTTCCTGCGCCGTTTTCTCCGATAATAGCAATATTTTGGCTACTAGGAATTATTAGATTAATATTCTTCAATACCATCCTGGCCGCATTTGGATAATGAAAAGACACATTTTCGACTGTGATTATTGGGTTTTTTAATTTTTCCAGAAGCTCTTTTTCTAGGGAAGGAGTAATTTTTGGAAAATCAATATTTCTTTTTATGCTGTAATAATCAATTGCATCGTGGATGAAATGACTATCCGAAATTAGCGTTCCCAGAAAATAAGTCAAGTTCCAGAGCGCGCCGTTGAAGACCAAAATATTGGTAAAAAGGAAAACAAATGTACCGGTAGTAATAATACGGTTATTTAACTGGATAATAATGGTGATTAAAAATATAAAAGCGGCAAAAATAGGAATCATTTCTACAAAAGTTAGGTTTAACCAAGCGCGTTTAAATAAACCTTTTTGCTTTTTGGAGAAGATGTTGTAGATAGATAAAAGCTTCTCTTTTATAAACTTAAATCCGTGAAATTGTTTTATCTCAATCAGTGTATCTCTTTGAGTTACTAGAGATGAAGTGTATTCAAATCGGCGGCGAGTTTCTGAATCTGCCTTATAAATATTGAAAGTTTGTTCTCCAATTTTAGACTTAACAAGTATAGGAATAATGTTCGCGAAAACAATCAATATTGCACTCAAGGGAGACACGACAAAGAAAATAAAAATAGATATGGAAAGTTCTATAGATTTTCCTAACAGTTTTATCGCTGAATCAAGATAATATTTTAACTGCCAAGGTATTCTGTTGAATGACCGCCAGATTTTATCGTAAGTTTGAGGATTTTCAAAATTAGATAGATCTAGAGTTGATAATTTGTTAACAAAATCACTCGTGTTATAAATGGTTTGTTTTAGATCAATAATATTCCATAAATATTCAGCAAATTTTTCTAACGCTTTTTCAAAAATTTGATAAATAAACCAAAGAAAAAATAGAGACAAAATACTCAAGCCAAGAATAGTTTCCTGTCCATTGGCAGCATCGATCACTTCTTTAAAAACGAGTATATTAATAAAAGCAAGAAGTGAGATAAAGATAGTTAAACTTATATAGACAACCAAAAGTATTTTAGTAGTTTTATATGTTCTTATGACGACAAATTTAACCGCCTGAATTACTTTCATTAAAATCAGTATACAAGAAATTAAAATTTGCCCGCAGGTGATAAAATATCTATATGACGATTTCACCGGTTTACGAAAATCATGCAAAAGAGGAGGTAAAAATTGATTATCAAAAAATAAAAAAAGCACTCGATCTTTTTTATGTCCCTTTATTTTTTAGTTATATTGGAGCATTTTCAGAATATCTGAATTATTTGACCGACCAGTTGGTGCTCAATCTGCAAAATCCCAATTTTACCGCCCTATTAGAAGAGACAGAAGAAAAAATTTATTCCCTGATTAAATCTAGTCTTTTAAAATCCGAAGAGATGGAGGAATGGCTTAATCGATACAAAAACTCCCCGTCTTTTTACAATTTTCAAAAAGATTTAGAGAAGATTTTTACGGTTAATCTCAAACTGACTTTTATTTTTGTTTCACTTCGTGAAGCTCTTAAAGGCTGGGCTGTGGCCGCCAAAAAATTACCAGCATCCGGATCATTTTCGAGCGAATTTGAAACTATCGCAAAAAAAGAGAAAGATTTTATTTTTGAAGATGCTTTAGCTTTGGTTCCATCTACTCAATTCCAAGGTAGTTCAGATTTAGCGGAAAGCAAGGCAAAGGCGATCGAGAAAGATCTCTTGCCAAGATATATTTTTTTGTGCCAACAGGAATTTAATCAATTGATGAAAAAAGAAGAGTTCGTGATTTTACGAGTAGGGATAGAGAAGCTTATCCTTTCAACGCTTCCTCTAATGCCTGAGAAAATTGTTTCTCCAATAAATATTTTTTATAAACTAAACGAGAAATATAGAGATTTTCCAGACTTATTGTATTTAATGTCCGAACATTTTCCTACCTTAGCAGTGCAAAAGATGATGTTTTCAGGATTCATGAAAAATTTGTAAGTGTACAATCGATTAAACGATTGTAAATTGTTCGTGGTTTACAAAAATATCTTAATCTCTGCTAAAATTCAGCTATGAACGATCAGGTAAAGTGTCCCCACTGTGGAAAAATTTTTCCCATGACTCAAGCAATCTCACATTTGGTTGAGAAAGAGAAACTCCAGTTAGATCAGGAAAGAGATAATTTAAGATCTGAAGCTCAAAAATGGCGTCTAGAACAAATTAGAAAGTTCGAAGATGAAAGTCACAAGAAAATGAAGGAAATAGAAGAAAAGTTAAGGGATAAGCTCAAAGAAGAGATGTCACTTGAATTAAAAGATAAAAGCAATGAAATTGGTGAACTTCGTAAACAAAATAAAACAAGGGAAGATCAACTATTGGAGTTGAACCGTTTGATCCGAGGTTTAAAAAACGAAAATGAAAAGAAACAATTACAGTTCGAGAAAAAATTGTCTGAGGCGCAAGATAAAATCCGCGGCGAAGAAAAAAAACGTATCGATGATGAATACAAACTCAAAATACTTGAAAAAGATAAAAAGCTACTTGATGCATTAAAGATGGCAGAAGAATATAAGAGAAAACTAGAGCAAGGATCACAGCAGTTGCAAGGGGATATATTGGAGTTAGAACTAAAAAACATCTTGAAGAGAGAGTTTCCTTATGATGAGATTAAAGATGTACCGACGGGCATCAGGGGAGCAGATGTCTTACAGATAGTTAAGAATAATTACGGTAAAACGTGCGGAACAATAATTTGGGAATCAAAACGAACCAAATCTTGGAGTGATGGATGGATCAATAAATTGAAAGAAGATCAGAGAAGAATTAAGGTAGAAGTGGCGGTTATTGTCTCACAAGTTCTTCCTGATGGTGTAAAACATTTCACCCAAAAGAATGGGGTATGGATTGGAAACTATGACAGCATTGAAGGATTAGGTCTATTATTAAGAAATACATTACTTGAGCTGTCCATAGTCAAATCATCTATAGCTGGAAAGCAAGAAAAAAAAGAGATATTATGGAATTATTTGACGAGCATTGAATTTCGTCAGCGATTAGAGGCAATATATGATTCCTATCAGCAAGCAAAAATTTATCTAGATAAAGAAAAAGAGTTCTTCCGAAGAAAGTGGGCAAGGGAAGAAAAAAATATAGAGCTTCAGATGGAAAATTTATTAGGTGTACATGGAGATTTACAAGCAATCATTGGAAGATCGCTCCCAGAGATAAAAGGACTAGACAGGCTTCCGTCAGGAAATAAAGAGGATAGTAATACGTTGTTTTAGATAGTATGAAACATCAGAATAGGCAGCTTGACGATATATTTCATATTGTTTCCAGGTTTACTATCATTGTGCCAATAATTGTTGTCTTGTTTGCGATTTTTTTAAAATTTAGTAGCGGTGGAACAAGGCAGAAAAGTTTTATAGATTATAAGTTGACAATAACCCCAATTAGATCAAAAAAACCTTTAGATGGTTTGAATACTTCTAAAAAGTCTTCATCTTCAGCTCGGTTTAATCTAATAGGACCTCTTAACTGTTTTTTCAGCACGGACACAGCAACAATAAGCGCAAATATTAAAGATAAAAAAATATATCTCAGAATTGATGAAAAAAAGGAAGTTCAAAACTATCTTTTGCGGGATGACTGCGTCTATATCTGGAGAAAAGGAAATTATTCAGGAGAGAAAATCTGCGGGATTTCACAGCAGATTGGGATGATCGAAGGTTTATTATCGTCAAATTTTCTCGACCCAAGTTTTATCTTTGGAAGTTTGGATCAAGTTTTAGCTCTTTCTTCAATTGGTAAATCTCAGGACGCTTTAAAATCTGTCCTGAATTCATGTAAAAAGGAAGAAATTCAAAGTTTAGTGCAATTTGATATACCGAAGAATGTATTGTTTAGGAATAAATCATTGAAGTAACCCAAGGTTGTCATTCAGTATCTTATCCTATATAATAATTATTGCTCTGGTTACTGGAGCGACTCGGTCCCACCCTTTCCCATCCCGAACAAGGAAGTGAAACGAGTCAGCGCCGATGATACTACCCGCCTCGGCGGGGGGGAAAGTAGGTCGTAGCCAGGGCATTTTTGTTATATAATAGTTTTTGATGAATAACCTTCAGCCTTCTCATAGTTTCCTGCATGCATTTTGTGTCAAGCCAGCCTATCGATTTGAAACACAACACCCAAGCGAGCAGGTAATCTTGGTCCTTCGGGCTCATCCTATTACCCAACTTCCTTGGGTTATCAATAGTTTTATTCTGCTGATCATATTATTTTTTCTCAATTTTCTTTTTCTCAATTTTTTGTCAACGTCTCAAACTGTTTTTGCCAATTTTTTTGGCCTGGCTGTCATTTTCGCCTATATTTGGTTTAATTTTTTGAGCTGGTTTTTTAATGTCGGAATTATAACTAATGAAAGAATTATAGATATTGATTTCCATGCCGTTATTTATAAAGAAGTGACCGAAACTCAACTCTCAAAAGTAGAGGACGTGACGGCCAAAAGCGGCGGGTTTTTTGCCTCTGTCTTTAACTACGGTAACGTGTTTGTTCAGACAGCGGGAACTGAAGTCAATATAGAGTTTATAAATGTTCCCAAACCGTCAGATGTTACAAAGATTATCAATAGTTTAATTCCTTAAGGCTATGGATCTAAGTCAATTTGTTAATTCGCTGTCCGGGCAAGATATTTTTAATTTATTTTTTAAAACATTTGCCGTTGTCTTTTCGCTTTTGTATATAATTTATGCGCTGGTGATTTTCAAGCAGACGCAGGTTATGACTAAATCTCTTGAAACAGAAGGTAATACTTTAATTCTGCTTATTTCTTTGATACAAATAGGTATAGGGATTAGTTTATTATTTTTTTCACTACTTTTGATTTGATTTTTGTATGTTGCAGCCCAATTTTGCAGTCTATCTTGGCAAGGAAAAAGAGGGTGGATTTTCCGGTTTTATAGCCGAACATAATTTTTTTATCGTTGTTGAAATTGAGGAGGGGATAAATGCAGAGCAAGGTCGAGAGATGGTTCAAAAGATAAAAGATGAGTTAACAACTTTAGCATTAAATAACTTAGCCTCATTTGACCAATTTGTTTCCCAGATCATCACTAAGCATAATTTTCCAACTTCATTTTCGCTGGCAGTGGGTTACTTCAATGGTAGAATCATGTATTTAAAAACGGTAGGGCAAGGCGTGATATTTCTTCAGCGAGAAAGAAATTTTGCCCAAATTATAGAGAGAGATAACAGCGCGTCAGGATACCTTGAAACTAACGATTTTTTTATTCTCACCACTAAAAGACTCATCTACCTTTTAGGCTCAGATATAGAGTTAAAGACGATTTTTGACCATAAGGATCCGCATGAGATTGTTGAGGATTTAACACCTCAACTAAAAGGAAAAAATGACGAGGGAGCTATTGCTTTATTACTCCAATTCAACGAGATCGAAACTAAACAAGCTGAATTTATTAATATAGACCGCCAACAGAGGATAAGTGGATTTGACAAGATTAAAAATAAGGGAAAAACTTTTTTTGAGACATTACAAATATACTCACAAAGATCAGGCAAAAGAAAGACGCTCACCTTTATTGCCGTTGTCTTGATCCTTTTTATATTTATTTGGAGCGTGGTATTGGGTTATCAAAGAAGAAGTCAGGCTGAACTGAACAGCAAAATAAAATCAAGCAAAGAATTGGTTAATATCAAATTAACCCAAGCTGAAGAGGTGGCTTTTTTAAATCTTCCTCGATCTTTGTCTTTAATCTCCGAGGCAAAAGAAGAGGTTGAAAAACTCAAAAAACAGCTGGGTAAACAAAAAGAAAACGAGATAAAAGAGCTTGAGCAATTAATAAAAGAAAGAGAGGTAAAGATAGTCAAAAAAGAAGACAAAAACTATGAAGAGTTTTTTGATTTGACCGTAGACAGCAAAGACGCCAGTGGAAGCAAATTATATCTAGAGAAAGATAACTTAACAATTTTGGATAAAAGAGGTCTGATTTATATTTTGTCTCTAACCAAGAAATCACTCGATAAAAGAAATACATCTGAAGCAAAAAGATCTGGAATAGTCAGTTCATATCAGGAAGAGATATTGTTTTATGTTGAAGATGAAGGTATCTATAAGATTTCGACCGATGGTAAGGTCAAAAAATCTATTGATAAGGATAAAGAGTGGGGAGAAATAGTCGGTATGTGGATTTATAACGGCAATGTCTATGTTTTAGATTCTAGCAAAGGCGATATCTACAAATATCTTGTTACCGAAGGCGGTTATTCGGCAAAAAGTTCATATTTAAAAGGGGAGGCAGGCAGTGTTTCTGGCGCTAATTCTTTAGCTATAGATTCCTCTGTCTACATCGGATTAGATGACCGTATTGTTAAATATACAGCTGGAGCACGTGATGAGTTTTCCACCTCCTGGCCGGAAAAGAATGTTAAGTTGACAAAAATCTTCACAAGCGCAGATGTAGAAAAGGTGTATGGATGGAATAAGGATAAAGGAGCAATCTATATTTTAGGAAAAAATGGCACTTATGAGCGCCAGATTGACTCGAGTATTTTAACTAAAGCGTCAGATTTTGTTGTTTTTGATGATATAGTTTACGTTTTGGTTGGTGAGAAAATTTATAAGATAGTCTTAGATTAAAATGGAATATAAATTACTCCTTGTTGATTTTGATGGAACCCTCACCACGGATTTAGGCATGCCTCCAATTGAATATATTCCTTCTCCCCATCTTTTTAATGTTGTTCGAGAGGGATTGAAACACATTCTTCTCTCCTGTGGATTAAGGATTGCGATGGGAAATGCGGTGCAAGAATTAAAAGACATTGCTCATTATATTGTCCCAGACGTTAAACATGATGGGGTAGCTTATGTAATCGAAAAATTTGTTTTAAAAAAACAGGTATAAGTAATTTATGAAGTGGAAAAGAACTTTCTCTAATTGTTGAAGTGTGTTTTTACCGGAACTAGCTACTCTTTCGATGATAATTACTCGCGCATTTTCAGGAATTTTGATTTTCATAATTCAAATTATAATATAATAATCATTATGACATATATAACTACAGAAACTAAAGCTACACATAATTTTCTTTCTCTTAAGGGAACAATAAAAACTAAAAGGAAGTATGCTGATAATAAAGCTGATAGAAAAGTGAAAGAGTTTATTAAAAAGTCAGATAAGTAGAAAATAAGACAAAGGTATAGTTACGGCATTTTTTTCTTTATTGAGTTTTAGTGGAGCCATGGATATAACTAATCCATATTTTGAGCGAACTCTTTTACTCGTATTGCTAATCTGCAAGAAACCTTTTTCTCCATAACCTGATTCTAAAATAATATTATCTTGACCAAATTTAATGATAAAATCAGCGCCTCCTTGAGAACTATCGTATGTTAGCGAATAAGTAGAAGTCCACAAATTTCTAGTAAGATAAAGACCAATTGTATCTTCAAGTAGTTTACCCATATAACTGACTTCACCAATGGTATTACTGATGAAGTTGTAATACATCGACCTAAAGGCGGGAGAGGCAAATAAATATTTTGACGGTTTTCTCACCTGTGTCATATGAGAACCATACGGATAAATTCTGATTAAGGTTTCTGTTTTTTCTACAATTGACAATATTTCTGTTAGAGTTATTTTACTGATTGCTAAATCTTTTGCTAGATTTGTAACGCTCAACATATCAGATGCAGCTACCGTATATAGAACCTCCGGAATTTTTGAGATGATATCGCTTTTAAATTGACTTTGCTCGACGATATCTATACTAATAATACGGTCGATAATTTTTTTTATTTGATCGTATACTAAGCCTTCATTTTTCAGTTTTACCGCAAAAGGCAACGTGCCATATTTCATATACCGATCAATTTCCAATCTTTCAATCTCAAGCCAATATTTTCTTACCTTTTGTTCGAGAGATTTAAGTGAAGAATAAACTTGCTCAGCGTTATCAGATTTAAAAATTACAGTTCTTAAATCAGTTGCTAAGGCCGCAACTTCAAATTTATTGACTTTAATCTTTATGTATTCGGTGAAACTCATCGGAAATAATTTTTCCGATATTGTTCTTCTGGCAACGTCTGGATTGTTTTGCAATGATAAAGCCGACGATCCAGTTGCAAAAATAAATACTTTATTAGTTCTATCATAAATAGATTTAAGTGTTATAGCCCATTTCTTGTCGTATTGTACTTCATCCAAAAAGAGGATAAGAGGTTTCTCTAATCTCTCAAATGCAGTTCCAATGATTTCTTCGTAAACTGTTAAAACATCATTTAAAGATACACCAATAAGTTGGGTTATTTGATCTACCGATAAATACAATTTATCCACTTGTTGTGCATCAGTTTCAAAATATAGTTGAGATAAGAGAGTCGTTTTTCCTACTCCCCTAAACCCAGTGATGACCAACCAGCGAATCGCAATTTGACCAGATATAAAGTTTCTAAGAAACATCCGTAATCTTACAAAGCAATTACGGGTAGGGTTCTTATTATTATTTTCATCAAAAACGTACGCTCTTGCTCTAAAATCCGCTTGAGCAATCTGATCCTGCAGATATTTAAATATTTTCTCCTTTTTTTCACTTGTCATAAGACTAGTATATTGCAGTAGACTAGAAATGTCAACTACTAGTATATTGTAATATACTAGTAGAGGCGATTTTCTCGTATATTAGATCTGATGAATGGGGTTATTCCAGAAAATCTTTCTCTTCCTTTTTTAACGAAGCGACGTAGGCAACTGCAATAAGATAGTCAAAGTCAGAAGGAAAAATTCTGACAAAATGCTCTTCCTCGTTTTGGGGATAAAAATTAATATTTTTTTCTTTACCGTTTTCTTTAATGAAAATAGATAATGCCGCGTTAACGTCAGGATAATTTTGTTGTTTATTTAGGACATCTTTGGCTTTTAATGTTTTTAAAT
>JACQRR010000082.1 GCA_016206365.1 Candidatus Roizmanbacteria bacterium
CGGCCGAAAGAAAGCAAAAAATAGTGATCGGTTATCGGTAGTCGGTTGTCAGTTCGAAAAATTGATGGACTGAAGCCGTGGGCGAGGTCTTCTATAACGATCAGTTTATTTTTTTGCGCCAGAGTTATTATTTCCTTGCGGAACTTAGGAGTTAAACCAAAGGTATGTTGTAAAATTAATACTTTTACTGAATCTGTTTTGCTGTTAACGAGTTTGCGGGTTAACGAGTTAAGATCCATCGAATAGGTTTCATTTTCGATGTCGATGTAAACGGGTTTAAGTTTATTAGCAATTATGGGCAGGACAACGGCCTCGCAGGTGAATGCCTGGACGATTACTTTTGAATTTTTAGGAAGATTCAGAGATTTTAAAAGATAGTATAAAGCAGATCTGCCGGATAAAAAACATGTAACATGTAACTTGTAACTTGTAACATTTAAAAGTTTTTTGATTTTTTCTTTTACTATTTCAGTTTCTTGCCCATATTTCCAACGCCAGGGTTGAATCAAAAGTTTTAGGGATAGCCATGCGTCGTCCCAAGATTCATTTGGAGCAAAGTCGGTTGAGATCATATTAAATCAATTAATGAAATGTCATTCCTGCGAAAGCAGGAATCCAGAAAAATTATATAGATTCCCGATTAGATCGGGAATGACAAAGTGTGGCTATTGTCCTTGGTTCGAAGCGGCCTTCGATAATTAATAATGTATTTCTATCAGCGTGGTCTTTTACATAGTTTAGCAATATACGTTCATTTGAGAAAGCAAATACTTTATTTTTTTTGTCTAAATTTTTAAATAATTTGTCGGTGGTTAAGAGAATTAAGTCCGTTCTATAAAGTTGTTCTAAAATCCTTTGATAGGAAGGTATCTTTTCTGCTCCGAGTTCAATTAAACCTCTCGATAAAATTAGTATTTGTGAGAAGTCCATCTGCGATGCGGTATTGATGGCTGCGATAAATCCTTCAACATTGGAGTTATAAGAATCATCGAGAATTGTGCTTTGATTTAATCCTTTTCTTATTGAGAGCCTGGCAGAGATTGGTTTGATATTCTTTACAGTTTTTATGATTTCACTCTTCTCTACTCCAAGCTGTGAAGCTAGGGCGATGCAGGGCAGTAAATTCTGCAGATTATGTTTTCCTGGTAAATTTGTTTTTATTTCAGAAGGCAAATTATTGAGAGAATAAAATTCTTTTTTTGCCCTAGTTTTTTCGGCAAAATATTTCCACTCTTTGATATCTTTATTAATATAAGCTGTACCGTCATTGGGTAACGCCTCCAGAAGTTCTGACTTTGCCTCGATCAAATTTTTCTTTGAGCCAAAAAGGTCTAAGTGTTGATTGCTAATTCCTGTCAGGATCCCATATTTTGGCTGAATTAAGCGGCAGATTGCTTTGATTTCACCCTTTTTGTATGCTCCGAGTTCGGCGATAAAATATTCGGTATCAGGTTTTAGATTTTTTAGAATAGAAAGAGCAACGCCTACTTCGGAATTGTAATTTTTTTCGGTTTTGGCTACTTTAAATTTTTGTGAGAGAATTTGATAAAGAAATTCTTTAGTCGAAGTCTTGCCGTAGGATCCTGTTATGCCGATAAAAACTGCTTTGGAATTTTTGACCTTATGTACAGCTCTAATTATAATTATTTTACGGTAGACTTGTACAGGTATTTCGCTTATCATAACGCCCAAAATCATTGTTAATACAGCTACCATAGGTGACAGCAATAAGAAAATTAACAAATAAACGAAACTGGAGTTTTTTAAAAGTAGATAAAATGGAAAAATGTTAAAGAAGATACCTTGGACAATTAGCAGGTTGCGAAGTGATACTGCTGGCAATCTAATTTTTCGAAAGTAAAGTAGATTAAAGATTCCTTCTTCTTTAAAAAGGGATAAAATTCTATCCAACCTGTATTCTTTGGTTTGGAAAAGATAGAGAAAATCAAGTGATTTAATTAGATAAACTATTGTTCCTAATATTATTAAGATCATAGGAATTTTTCCATTTCTCCATATACCAGCTGCGGATATTTCAGCGGTAAATTATGGCCGATTTCAGGAAATATTTTTATCTGGGAATTCTTTATTTTTTGGTGTGCTTCTTTTGCCAGTTCAACCGACGTTTGTATATCGTCTTCTCCCCAAAGAATTAAAGTCGGAGTCTTAATTTGATGAATAATAGGAGTAAGGTCTAGAGTCATAATTTTTCTGAAATTTGCCTCAAGGGTTGGTAGTTTATAGCGATCAGATTGGGGATATATTACTTTGTAAATTATTATTTTTATAAATGTTGGAAACCACTTAAATAATCTACTTAAGACAGTTGATGTGGGTTTTTCTCTTTTATATGACCCCCCGGATATAATTAATTTTTTAATATAGGTTGGATAATTTGCAGCAACATAAAAGCCCAAAGCACCTCCAAACGAATGTCCAAAATATACTACAGGTTTTAATTTTAATTTATCAATAATATTTATTAAAAATTTAGCATATTCCTCTACTCCCCAATCGGGATCTGGTTTGCTACTTAGGCCAAAACCAGGTAGGTCGAGGGTGATAGTTTTATATTGTGAGGATAATAATTTACTAAGATTTTCTAGACTGCTTGAATTCCCTCCCCAGCCGTGGACAAGCAGAAAAGGATCGCCTTTGCCTTTGATTTCATAATTAATAGTTTTTCTATTAAGTTTTAATTTCATTAATATATTGGTCATCCCGACTAAGTCGGGATCGTTGTTTTGAACTACGATTCTGGATGCACCTCGCTTAGCAGAGTGACAATTAAAATACTAAATACTACATGTAATTTTAACAGATGAGGTTGTTTAGAGAGACTTAAGAGGTTGGAG
>JACQRR010000014.1 GCA_016206365.1 Candidatus Roizmanbacteria bacterium
CTTGATCTGTCATCGACGACGATGACTTCTATATTTTTAAAATGCTTAAAATCAGAGTTGTTGATTGAGAGTAGAGGAGTATGAATGGTATTTTGATTGTTGTGGGTGGGAATGACGATTGAGAGGAGTAATTTGATCTTCATTATGGAAGAATTGTACTATAAAAAATCAAAAATCCTTTTCAAATTTTCAATCCAGTATCTGTCTTTGCCAGCTTTTTCTCTTGCCAACCATAATGCTTGCCAGCCAAAGTTACGGGCGGGAATAACACCATGCTGAAGTGAGTCGTCCAACATTAAGACTTGATTTTTAGGCACAGATAGATAATCTTGGGCTAATTCAAACATTTTGCCTTCATGTTTAAGGCTGCCAATTTCGGCTGAAATAAAAAATTTCTCAAAGTATTTTTTCAAATTGTATTCTTTTATTTTGAAATAGAAAGATTCGCTATCGGTATTTGAGATAATGATTAATCGCAGGTTCATGCGTTTAACTTTTTTTAGAACCTCAATTGTTTCAGGATATGGCTTGGAGTTCTTTACAATTTGCCACCAAGATTTGTAAACCTTTTCAACTGTTTCGTTATTTATTTTTAAATTCAACGCATAAGCTAGATGGCGAATTCCATCACGAAGTGGCCAGGAACGAAGAAGCAGATTGTCTAATCCCAGCTTATAAAAAGTCTTTTTTTCGACTGATAACGCACCTAGATTTTGTTGTAAATCTACCCACTCTTCGCTGCCGCCTCCTTCATACAGTGTTCCCCACATATCAAAACAAATCGCTGATATCTTAGATTTCCGCATTTTTTATAAAGCTCACTATAAGGGCCTAACTGGATAAATTTAAAACTTGAAATATTTGCCACCGGCAGGAGATCTTTCCCTTCTGTAAGCTGTTTTACTAAAAGAAAATGAACTCTGTAATAGCCTCATGGTTTCCTCTCCTTCCTGAGTCGCAGCTATCCGTCCAACATAGTAAGGAGGTTTGCCTTCGAATGCTTTTCCTCCAGCAATACCTACAACCCACCTCATCCCCAAATTTCTACATGCATCAAATATACGTTGGTCAAATTCCTGACGATTAGGTTTATTGACTGCTCCGTAGGGCAGTAGTAAAGTTGTTGGGGCAACGCCCGTGGCAGCTTGTATATCCATGAATGGTTGAGCAATTTCAAACTCTAATTGTCTATCCCCTAACGAGGGCAGTAGAGCATGATCTTCTGTGTGTATTGCTAATTCCCATCCCAAATTTTGACAGCCTATTAAATATTCCCAGATCTCTGGTCTCGCCTCTTCAGGTTTGCCTCGCGTAACTATACCTAGAGTTCCAACCAGTCCTTGCTTGGCAAAAGCTTCAATCATTCTCATAAACGCAGGATTCAGATACGTAACGCCTAGATCGTCTATTGAAATAAGAACGGGTGGTTTATTTCCTGTAATCTTTCCAGCAATGAGGCTGGCGTAAAAACTTTTATAGGTTAAAGATCTATATTTTTTTACCAGAAGTTGAGCTAGCGCATGAACGTTTGGACCGTCTTTGCTATGGAGCATAAGTGATGAAGGAGTATCAATTGGACTTTTAAGTTCTATTTCCTGACTAAATAAAACAAAGTCAGGTTTGAGAACCAGACCCGCCAACGCAGGTGATAATTTTAGAACACTTCTTCGAGTGAGGGTTTTGGAATTTTCGTTAGATTTTTCTGACATATCATTTAAACAACTTTATCACACGGTTGGGATATCTCTGATAGAGTCGGAGAGCGAGTCTGTAGAGTTTGTGTTTTCCATGAGGGAGTATTTTCCACTCAAAGTCTTGCATATTTTTCTGCTTGATGAGGGCAAAAATTATATAATCTTTTTTTGATTTTCCGAATTTCTTGGCTTCCTCTAAATTAGTAAACATCTTTGAAAAGATTCCTGACAGATCAGCTTCAATCCAAACCACTTTAATGGTGCCTTTTTCATAGACAGACTTTACCATTTACTAATATTATACAGTCTGATAAAAAC
>JACQRR010000083.1 GCA_016206365.1 Candidatus Roizmanbacteria bacterium
CAGCAGGGGAGATTCAAAAATCTATTAATATCCCTTTACATATATTTAATGAAGACCAGTTTTTAATTGACCGAGTAGAGGAAACAGCAAAGCATTTTTTAGGCTATTCGCCTGGAATTATTAAACCTACTTCGATTAAACATTTAATCGAAGCAAAAAATAAAATAGGCATCTTTGAGTTTAGTATTTTAAATACGCCCGGTCACACACCTGGAAGCCGTTGTTTTTATTTTAAAAAAGAAAATATTATATTTTCTGGCGATACTTTGTTTAAACAAGGAATCGGGCGATATGATTTTTCGTATAGTAGTAAAGAGGATCTTAAAAAATCTATTCGGAGCTTGTTGAAGTTGCCAGATGATACAATTGTTTATCCCGGACATGGAGAAAAAACAATAATAGGTAACGAAAAAGAATTTGCTCTCACCTTTTTCTGATATTCTTTGGATTTTCTTCATCATCGTCCCACTTAAGGTGGTTATTCCTAATATAATCGCGGATTTTGAATAGAGTTTGTTCATCGCGGACGATATGGTCGTAAAAGCGAGATTGCCAGGAGAAATTGATAAAACCGTTTTTATAGCACCAACGAGTTACAGCAGATTTAAATTGGTTAATAATTATACCTAGGGAATTCTTTTTTGGTTTACCGAATTTATTTTGTAGAGACATGCCATGGCATGTCTCTACATTGTGGTTAATGATTATTATCCCATGGATATGATCTGGAAGGATATTATATTCATCTAATTTTACATCTTTAAAATGGTAGGGAATTTCTTTCCAGAATTTTTTTGCACATCTTCCAGTTTCTGATAATTGCATTTTTCTTTCGAAAATATCTCCAAAATAACAAATCCTATTTTTTGTACAGATCGTAACATAATACCATCCAGAAGACGAATAATCCCAATTTGGTAAACGGGAAGAAGGAATTCTGAATTTGCTTTTAAAACGAATATTATTCATTTTTTGTAGAGACGCATTGCTATGCGTCTCTACGTTTTATTTTATTTAATCTTTCCAACAAAATTTCTCTTTCATTTTTCACCCTCCCCTCCTCCACGTCGTTAAAGATAGAATTTAAAATTTTACCGACTTTTGGTCCTGGTTTTAGATTGAGAATCTCCATCACGTCGTTGCCATTAACCTTTAGATCAGTTATCTTAAATGGTTCTTTTTGAACTTCAATTAGGCGTTTTTTGAAAAGTTCAAAGCGCCATGAGGTAGGTTTTGCTCCGGAACCCACCCGATCAGCATAGCGAAGATCGAGCATATCCATCAGATATTCTTTTCCTACATTTCTGATAAATCTTCGAACGGCTTTGTCTGTTTGAAGCTCGGTGACTGTAAACTGGTGGTGCTGGACTAAGTTAACCAATTTGTCTTTTTGCTTTTTAGAGAGTCGCAGCCGATCAGCAATTTTTTTAACCATCTGTGTTCCAACAACTTCGTGATTATAGAAAGTAATAAGGCCATTTTTTGCATCTCTCCTAAACGTCTTAGATTTACCGACGTCATGAAGAACTGTAGCTAAACGGGTTATGACGTCTTTAGATGAACAATGCTTTAATGACATCACAAGATGTGTTCCAACATCATAGATATGGTGTCTTTTTGGGCTTTTTTGCGGAATTACAAAACAAACGTCTAGTTCGGGAAGAATAAAAGTTAACAACCCAGTATTTCTCAGAAAAAGGATTCCTTCGGCTGGATTTGGCGACGCTAAAATCTTAAATAACTCATCACGTATACGTTCCCATGAGATTTTAGTAATGAGAAACGCATTCTTTTGAATAGATTCACGCGTTTTGTCTTCAACCAAGAATCCAAGCTCCGAAGCAAATCTAATAGCTCTTATAAGACGAAGAGCATCTTCGGAAAATCTTTTGTCTGGATCACCCACAGCTACAATGAGCTTTTGCTCAAGGTGTTTTTGACCGCCAAATGGGTCGATGATCTTTTCCCCATCGTAGGCCAATGCGTTGATTGTGAAATCTCGGCGTGCCAAATCCTCTTCTATTGTCCTTGCCCATTCGATTTTTTCTGGGTGGCGGAGATCTTTATACTCCCATTCTTTGCGAAAAGGAGTGATTTCGAATAATGTTTGTTTGTCTGGAGAGGGGGCATGCCCCGTCTCTACAGGTATTATAACGGTTCCATATTTATTGCTATAGATTCCTTTTGGAAATAATTTTAAAATTTCTTCAGGTTTTGCGTTTGTTGCAAAATCCCAGTTATCCCCCACTTCTTCCTGATCTTTTGTCAGAAGAATATCACGCACAGCGCCGCCTACAAGATAGATTTGAAAATCTTCTTTTTTAAATGCTTGAATGAAGTTAACTACATTTTGGGGTAAAGCAAACATATTTCAATTATATCGCACCTAAATTATCATTAAGATGAATTAGCGGATTAATAATCGATTGTCTTTTTGCTTTTTGGATTGCAGTGTCAATTGGTAACCAGTACATCTCATAAAATTCACTTTTAGCAAAGTTAAAATCTTTTTTTTCAATTTGAACCAAATACCAAAAATCATAATGAATTCTGCAAGATCTTGTCAAATTTCTAATTTCAGTAGTTATGGATAAATCAAAAGGCTTTATAATCTCATTTAAGAGTTGATGGTTGAGCTCTTCTCGAAATTCGCGGTAAACAGTCTTAATGGGACTTTCATTTTGTTCTATGTGACCTCCAGGCGGGATCCATTGATCTGCTTTTATATGATGTCCAACGAAGATCATTTTTGAATCGAGGTCAAAAGGGACAAAAAAAGAACAGTAGTGGTTGAATGGATTTTGTTGAAGGGTCAATTTTCCAAAACCTAATCTATTTATAAATTGTCGAAGAATTTTTTTATCAACGTATTTTTTATTTCGTAATTTTAAAATTTCTTTTCTGAATGTATCGATCATAAATTAAATCCAATTATTCAAATAATCGAATAATTGGAGTAAAAATTAGTTATCAGTTAACGATTTTAATACATCTAAATTCTTTTTATCGGGGCCTTTTTGGTCAAAGCCTGGCGTTTCGATAATAAATGGAAAATGTCTAGTTTTTGGATGATTGAGGAGAAGTCTAAATGTCCTATGTCCAATTGTTCCACTGCCAATATTTTCATGTCGATCTCTTCCTGAATTAAATGGATCTCTACTATCGTTTACATGAATAACTTCAATTTTTTTTAGCCCTATTAATCTATCGAAGCTCAAAAGAAAATTATCTAACTTCTGAGGTGATGTGATATCGTAACCTGCCGAATGCAAGTGACAGGTATCTAAACAAACCTTGACTCTTTTATTACTAATTCGTTTTATTATATAGGCGATCTCTGTCAAATCTTTACCGACCTTTCTGTTACCAGCGTTTTCGATAATAAATAAAGTATTATCTGGAGTTTTATCAAGAATTTCTTTGACATTAAGGCTAAGATCGTCGTATTGTGATTTATTTTCTTCAAATAATGTTTGATTGTCTGTTTTTTGTTTAAAAGACCCTAAGTGGACAATAGAACCTTTTATATTTAATTTTGACGCAACAGTTAATTCTGATATGAGAGAAAGCTTAGAAAGCGAGCCAATTTTATCTCTCTTAGCTAAATTTATAAGATAGGAGGCGTGAAAATAAATTGGATCAATTTTGTGGATGCCTTTCGCCTCAATAAACTGGATTATCTGCACCGTATCGATTTTGGAAAAATTCCAACCTCGCGGGGAGGTTGAAAAAATTTGCAGGCAGTTGCCGCCTATTTTTTTGATACGGTCCAAGGCTTTAGTATATCCGCCTTCAATCGATTGGTGAGCGCCTAGTTTATTCATCTGACTATTCTACATTATTTACCTATTGACTTATATTAGCAGACCTGATATATTATTGCTAATCCCGATTGAATCGGGACAAATCCTATGGAAGATTTGACCCCACGCCAAGTAGATATTTTGAAAACAATTATTCAAGAATATACTGAAACCGGTGAACCCGTAGGTTCTGAAATATTGGAGAAAAAATATAAACTTGGAGTATCACCTGCAACAGTGCGTAATGAGATGGTTGCGTTAGCCAAAAAAGGCTATCTCAAGAAAACCCATTTTTCCTCGGGAAGAATCCCTTCTGCAAAAGGCTTCCGTTTCTATATAAAACACCTAATGAAAAAGAAAGATTTATCTACAACCGATGAGGTAACGTACAAGAATAGCATTTGGGATGAAAGAAGCGAAGCTCACAGGTTACTTCAGCAGGCAACAAAAGTATTGGCTCAGAAGACAGGATTATTGTCACTGTCAGCAACCAACCTAGGAGATCTGTATTATGCTGGAGTTGGAAATCTTCTCTCTAAACCAGAATTTTTGGACTTAGCTCTTTCTAAAAATTTATTTGAGCTATTAGATGAAGTAAATTACTGGGAAAGAGTTCTTGAAAAGTTTTATAGGTTTGAAGAAGAGATTATGTATCTTTTGGGAGAAGAAGATTTTCGTGATCCATTGTTTGAGTCGTGCAGTTGCATATTTGGCGAATTTGAGGGTAAAAATATAAAAGGAATTATTGGGGTTCTTGGGCCAAAACGTATGTATTATGATGAAATCAGTCCCCAAATCAGATATCTTTCTCAACTTATTGGGGAGATTATTAAAGAACAAGGACTATAACAACAATTTCCAATTACCAAATCCCAATTTCCAAAATGAATTCGAAAAAAGATTCTAAGAAAACAACTATGCATAATGGAATGGAGATTAAGAGATTGAGGGAAGAATTAGAAAAGACTAAAAAAGATAGCGAAGATTATAAAAATAAATATTTGAGGGCATTGGCAGACTACCAGAATTATGAAAAAAGAGTTAGTGATGAAAAAATACAAACAGGTCAGATAGCAACTACAGGGCTTCTTTTAAAACTTTTACCTTTTTTGGATCATTTGGAAAAAGCAGAAGTTTTTATCAAAGATCAGGGACTCAAAATGATTAAGGATAAGTTTTACGAAATGTTACACGATATAGGGCTTGAGGAAATTCAAGTTTTAGGAAAACCTTTTGATCCGCATCTTGCAGAAGCGATTGAAGTTATTGAAGGAAAAGACGAGAATATTGTTAAAGAGATTTTGAGGAAAGGTTATAGGTATAATGAAAAAGTGTTAAGGGTAGCTCAAGTCAAGGTGACAAAAAAGAAAATTGTTAACAGTTAATAGTTATTAGTTATTTTTTAATATTATGGCAAAAATTATAGGTATAGACCTAGGGACAACTAACTCTTGTGTGGCTGTTATGGAGGGCGGAAAGCCAAAAGTTATCCATTCCCAGGAGGGAAGAAATGTCATCCCTTCGGTTGTTGATCCGATAAAAAGAATTGTTGGCGATGTTGCCAAAAGACAGATGGTAATTAATCCAAGAAGAACCATTTTTTCGATTAAAAGGTTGATGGGACGACATTTTAGCGATGAATCTGTTCAGTATGACAAAAAATGGCTTCCCTATATGATTAAAGAGGGAAAAGAAGGAAAGGCAGTGGTGGAAGTTGAAGGTAAGACATTTACTCCGCAAGAGATCTCCGCTCTGATTTTGCAGAAGATTAAATCAGATGCAGAAGCATATCTGGGTGAAAAAGTAGAAAAGGCCGTTATCACAGTGCCAGCTTATTTTGATGATTCACAAAGACAGGCTACAAAACAGGCTGGAGAGATCGCTGGGCTTGAAGTGGTTCGGATTCTTAACGAGCCAACTGCAGCTGCATTGGCATACGGACTAGATAAAAAACATACCCACACAATCGCAGTCTACGACCTCGGAGGAGGCACTTTTGATATTACTGTTCTTGAGCTTGGTGAAGGTGTATTTCAGGTAAAAGCTACAAACGGGGATACTCATTTGGGCGGAGATGATTTTGACAAAGTTATCTTAGACCATATCGCCGATGAATTTAAGAAAGAAAATAACATAGATTTAAGAAAGGATCCACAAGCTTTGCAGCGATTGAGAGATGCTGCTGAAAAAGCAAAAATCGAACTATCAACATCTTTGGAATCAGAGGTTAACCTGCCTTTTATTACGGTTAGAGACGGTCAACCTCTCCACTTGGTGATGAAATTGACTAGGGCGAAGTTAGAGTCGTTAATTGGTCATCTTATTGAAAAGACGTTAAAACCGGTAAAATCTTGTCTTAAAGATGCAAAAGTTGAGGTTACAAAGATCGATGAGGTTGTTTTGGTTGGAGGGATGACAAGGATGCCAAAAGTTATAGAGACCGTGAAGAGTTTTTTTGGAAAAGATCCCAACCGCTCGGTAAACCCTGATGAAGTCGTAGCTATTGGCGCTGCTATTCAGGCCGGAGTATTGACCGGAGAGACAAAAGATGTCGTTCTTTTAGATGTCACACCGCTGACCTTAGGAGTTGAGACTCTAGGCGGAGTAATGACGCCTCTAATTCAGAGGAATACCACAGTTCCAACCTCAAAATCTGAAATTTTCTCAACCGCGGCAGATAATCAGACCCAAGTTGAGGTCCACATTTTACAAGGTGAACGGCCGCTGGCTAAAGATAACAAATCTCTGGGTCGATTTATACTAGACGGGATTCCGCCAGCTCCAAGAGGAGTCCCTCAAATCGAGGTGGTTTTTGACATTGATGCAAACGGAATTTTAACGGTTACAGCAAAAGATAAGGCGACTGGCAAATCCCAGGCAATAAAGATAACTGGATCAACTGGTCTTTCCAAAGAAGAGGTCGAGAAGATGAAAGAAGAGGCTGATAAACACGCCGAAGAAGATAAACAAGAAAAAGAAAAGATAGAAGCTAGAAATAAAGCCGATAATATGATCTATGTTGCTGAGAAATCTTTGAAAGATGCAGGTGATAAAGCTCCCAAAGATATTAAGGAAGACGTGGAAAAGAAAATTAAAGCTTTGAAAGAGGTTTTAGATAAAGGAACAAAGGAAGAATTGGAAGGAATGACAAAAGAATTGTCTGACGCCTTGACCAAGGTTGGACAATCGATGTATGGCCAACAAGGACAACCCTCCTCCGCTAAAGCTACGGAGGGCGAAGCAAAAAAAGAAGAAAAGAAAGATAATAAGGGGAAAAAGGATGTGGAAGAGGGAGAAGTGGTTAGTTAAATCCCAAATCCCAATTTCCAATGACCAATCAAACTCCAAATCCCAATGACTCAATGTATTAATACAGTGATACAGTTACAA